>JANXZK010000001.1 GCA_025355565.1 bacterium | reverse complement strand
TGAAAATATATCTTTTAAAAATGATACGGTGATATTAAAAAATATCAGTCAGGCCGCGTACTCAGTAATCTTCATTAAAAAACAGGCGATTTTGAAGGAAATCGCGGAAAAACAAAATATTAAGAAAATTTCCGACATAAGGTGGTAGTTACGCTGAATCAAATAGGGTAATCATTGCACCATGAAATCAATCTGAGTCTGGCCTTTGTTATAGATACTGTCGTATAAAGTCACTGATAAAGTGTTCCCGTCTTCGTCACTTTTCTCAAAATCTCTAATAATTTACAATCCACGGCTTGAAATAACGGTTGCGTTTTTGTCTCGGGTGTCCCTGTGATATATTGGCCATATGTTCGTACGCAAGAAACCAAATAGACAAGGAAGTATCAGTGTTCAAATAATCGACAAATCTGATGGTAAATACAAGGTTGTGAAGACAGTAGGCTGTTCTTCTGATCATGAAGAAATCGAACAAATGGTCGTGAAGGCGCATCAAACCGTTCCAATTCTCACCAAGCAATATGTCATTCCTCTAATTCCGTACGAGGACAAAGTAATCTCCTCATTTTTCAAAACCTCTAAATCATTCAGAATCAGCGTCATTGGTCCAGAGCTTGTTTTCGGAAAACTTTTCGATCATATTGGTTTCAACAAAATCAAGGATGAATTGTTCAGACATCTGGTAATCGCCAGATTAGCATATCCTGGTAGCAAACTTCGAACCGCAGACTACCTGAAAAGATACAGAGGCATAGAGATTGATGTGAGCAAAATATATCGCTTTTTAGATATACTCAACGCGACTCTTAAGACAGAGGTGGAAGACATTGCTTTTCAATACACAAAGAAGATCCTTGACGGCAACATCTCAGTCGTTTTTTACGATATGACTACTCTTTACTTTGAAGCAGAAGATGAGGACGATTTGCGCAGGATCGGATACAGCAAGGATGGTAAATTTCAGTGTCCACAGATCATGATTGGACTATTAGTTGGTCCTAATGGATATCCAATTGGCTACGACATATTTGAAGGCAATACCTTTGAAGGAGATACTCTGATCCCAATCTTGGAGAAGTTTCAAAAGAGATTTAACCTTGTAAAACCAACGGTAATAGCTGATGCGGGTCTTCTGTCTAAGGATAATCTCGAAAAATTGGCGGCAAAGAAATACCCATACATCCTAGGAGGAAGGATCAAAAATGAAAAACATAATATCAAAAACCAGATACTGGGATTGAACATACCTGAAAATGGTAGCGGTTGGATACAGAAAGAAGACGGCGTCAGATTGGTTATTACTCATTCTTCTCAAAGAGCTAAGAAAGATGAGCATAGCAGGATGAAAGGTTTGCAAAAGCTTGAAACAAAAATTCGCGGTGGAAAAATGACGAAACAGCAGATCAACAACAGAGGTTACAACAAGTATCTAAAACTAGAAGGTGAAATTGATATATCAATTGACTACGACAAAATACCCGAGGACAAGAGATGGGATGGACTGAAGGGTTACCTGACTAATACCGATTTGACTGCGGATGAAATAGTTAAAAACTATACCGACCTATGGCAAATCGAGAAGGCTTTTAGAATATCAAAGACTGACCTAAAAGTGAGACCGATATTTCACCGAGTGAGAAGAAGGATTGAAGCTCATGTCTGCATTGCCTTTGTCGCTTACACCATATACAAGGACTTGGAAAGGATTCTCTATGCGCACAAAGCCCCATTCAGCGTCAAAAGAGCTTGTGACTTGTCACAGACGATATATGAACTGACGTATGATTTACCGAACACTAGAAACCAGGAAAGAATCACCGTACCAATGGATGGAGAACAAGAAATACTACGCGAAATCATTGAAAAGTCTTAATGTTGGGTGTCCCTATGACGAAGACGGGAAAATATTAAGAAAATTTCCGACATAAGGTGGTAGTTACGCTGAATCAAATAGGGTAATCATTGCACCATGAAATCAATCTGAGTCTGGCCTTTGTTATAGATACTGTCGTATAAAGTCACTGATAAAGTGTTTTTTCCTGACAATATACCAACATCGGCTGGAATGAATGAGAAATTGAGGGGACTGCGGTCATTAGTTAGAATATACTTACCATTCAAATATACATCTACCTTTTTGGCCGGATAAGCGCCGGATGATTGTAATTGAATTGAAAGCAAAGTGTTCGGATCAACTGGGGCACTACTGGTCGCCGGAGACATTATAGTGACCCTCGGTGATGCGTTCATAAGCTTCGATGCGCCCATTGATGGTGGTTGTCGTTGCCCTCCATTCGTTGATATTCATGTCATCATTCCAGGCCCCGAGCTGTGTTCGTAACATGGTAGAACTTCCGTCCGATGAGAAAACCCGCTTGAGTTTGCTTTTCCATGTCGTCCACCGTAATTTTGGTGGTCTCCCCTG
>JANXZK010000022.1 GCA_025355565.1 bacterium | reverse complement strand
TAGTAGACCTAGTGATGAGGTCGCGACCGCAGAGACAAGTCCATTAGTTCCGAACAAAAGACCATTCAATGAAGAAGCGAGCGTGGTTGCACCAGTCACATTCAAGGCACCTAGTGCGCTGAGTGTACCCGTTGCTGTCATATTCGTCGCAGTCAGGTTTCCTGAGAAGTAGCCATTACCTGCGACTTCGAGACGGTTGGAAGGCGCCGCCGTCCCCACCCCAACATTACCAGTCCCAGCTTGCACGACGAACTGAGAGGTGCCGACTGCCAAGCCACCCGTATTGAACGTCGAAGTCGCATTTGTACTCAGGATACTCAGATTTCCCGAAGCACTCACACTGCCAGCAGAGCTGATGCTCCCATTTCCAAGCACGGAAAAGATCGTCGTCGTACCAGTACCAGCCGCACTAGATGAAGCGATCACGAACAGAGGATTGGTGCCAGCCGCGCCGGACGAATCATGGATAGATAACTTTGCACCTGGAGTCGAAGTACCGATACCGACGAATCCATTTGAGAGGATCGCCAAGGCGCTATTTGCGGCAGAGCTGAAGAACTCAGCGATCTTGCCGGCGCCGCTTTGCAAGATATTCAAAAAAGTGGAAGAACTGGAAGTGGCATTCTGGATGTCGGATCGCAAGAAAGAGGATGAAGCGATCCCTGACAAAGTATTGGCGGAAAGAGCGACTGTGGAAGTGCCCGCGATGAATGCCGCAGGAACCGCGCCGATGATCTTGCGAGGAGACATCTCACCATCCCATGTCGACGAAGCATTCGACCCTCCAACCTCCACACTGAGATAGAGTGGCAGACCAAAATCAACGCCGGTAAATGGAGTTGTGCTCCCCAGCATCGTACTAAAGAGCCCGCTCGTCATAGTGATGCGGTTGTCCGTACTCGTACCAGTTCCCTTACAATCAGAAGTATCACACCAAGTCTCAGTCCAAACGAGAGATCCACCTATCGGTGCCGTATATAGCTTGAATCTCAAGCTATATTTACCATCAGCTACTGTGCTATTCGTGCCAGAAGCCAGTTTACCCTGATAGTTGATCTCCTGATTGAAGGCGGCATTCGTCACAGAATGGAAACCGAAAAATGCAAAAATGAAAATGATGGAAACTACACCAACGCGCAGGCGTGTATTTCTCTCATCTCTCCTCCTCAAAACATGCGCGATGATCAGAATGATGATCGCCAAGATGATGATCGAGATGACCGCCAACCAGTCGATATTGCTCCCGGCTTTGACGCTACCGCTATACGAGGTCGCGATGATGTCGCCACCGATCTGCTTCAATCCCTTATTCTGGAAATCTAGAACCATGATATTGAGACCATACTTCGCAGACTGTCTGAGTGGGCCAACTGTCGCTTCGAAAGCGGACTTGTCTCTATTTACTCTTAGGAGGAATGTAAAGACTCTGCTCGTATCAGTCGGATCAGAGATGGCAAAGACGATATTTTTCAATATTTCCGGTACGCGGGCATAAGCGAGCCTCACTGTGAGGTTCTTCGAGGCATCGATCATCACGGAATTCCTCGACGACGATAGGACTCTACCAGACTGGATGAATTCAAAATCAGCGAAAGAGAGCGCATCGATCATCGGATCGAGCTGTCTAGACTTCTCGATACCTAGAAATGGGTTACCGTTCACATTGGTAGCGCCACCGACATCCGAGACTTCCGCTTGGGCCAATGCACCAGAAGAGAAAGATCCGTCCTTGCCTTCGGAAAAGATCGCGTAGAAATATTTCCTGCCCGACTCGACATCTCTGTCGGAGAACTTCGAAGCTGACCCTTCGTAGACAGGTGTCCCATCGAATTGGTCTCGTGGATAAAAGCCTTCCGAACGGATGATCCTGACCTTATCGAAACGAGGATCGAGAGGATCAGTCCATGAGAGGTCAACACGGTCGCTGTAGCCCAACGCTTTAAAATCAGATGGGTTAGGCAGAGCGTTGATCTCGGAGATGCCTGTCGTCGTAAAGATATAGTCTATATATACGGATCTGCCGAAGATATCGGCGACCTGTATACGGAGATGATATGTCGTCGTCGGCAATAGACCAGAGATCTCCAATTCGTGCATATCGTCATAAAAGAGTCCTGATATAGAGACCTTCTCAAATTCTGCTGTCATCCCCCAAAAGAGCTTGGCTCTGGTCGGGATATTCGTCTCGAAAGAGACCCTGGCAGAATTGGTCGATGGATCGATCGATACATTGTATAGACGGAGATTGGCTATACCCGAAGATGAAGTTACGACGTTTCCTGCTTCTGGGATAAATGTCGGTATAGAAGGCGTCGTAGTCGAGACAGGCAGAGAGAGCGCGGAGATATTCATCGCCGTATCAAAAGCGGACACTCTATATATATATGTCGTGGACGGAGAGACACCGGCATCGATGAAGGATGCAGTGGTCGTTGTGGCGATAAGAGCGGCATTGCGGAACACTTGGTATCCTGCGACGCCATATAGATAACCGGTAGATGGCGACCAAGACAAGTTGATCTGTGTTGGAGACATCGGCGTTGCCGTGAGATCGGTCGGCACAGTCGGTGGCGCAGAATCTACACCAGTCGTAGACAGAGACTCAGTAAAGGTCGTACTGTCAGTTGCGGCGGCGAAAGTCACAGAATAGAAAACAGAAAATGCAAAAAAGAAAATAACAGACAAAAATGCAAAAACCGGAAGTGCTCTGACTCCCACCTGGGAGTTGATAGTTTCTGACATTTTCAATTTTACTTTGTAATTTTCCATTATGCTTTTTTCGTTTTCCATTACAACGGAATGATAGTGATCGTCGTCGTTGCCACATAATTACCGGCCAGCTGGACATGACCACTACCAGACCATGCTCGAAAACTGATCGTTGTTGAGGCGCCATTTGGATGATTGGAGGATGAGCGACTAACTATCATCTTTGACATGGTCGAGAGACCATCCCAACACTTGTCTGCAGTCTGACTGGAGCCCGCGCCACACGCTGTCGAACCGTCATCTTTGAATCTCGCCTGCACATCCGCGCCCTTTGGGGAGAAAGCGAAGAGCGATGTCGTAGCCGTCGTTGTAGCGAAGGTGAAATCTGGATTGGCGCCGCTCGTGGCATAATCAGCGAAGCTATCCAAACCAGAAGTTAGAGCCGGACTCGAGCTAGCGACGATCGATACGGAATATCCCGCTGTGTCATCCGTCGTGACCTTGAATGTTGTCGAACCGTTCGACGTACCACCGGAGACACCACCGATCGCCGGAGACATGACTACATCCGTTGGTGGAACGACTGACAGGCTGGCTGACTGCATCTGCTGATATCCTGCTAACATCGCATAGTTGGTGCTAGACGAGATCCCTGTTGCCACCTCACCTAGAGTGTCTTCCATCGAATACGAACCTGAAGCCGAACGATTGCCGCCAAAGTTCAAACTATCGCTCTGTATCTTGTAGCTCGGACTAGACATCGCTTGTCCATAGGCGTTATTGACAAAGACAGCGATGAGAGCGACAGCGAGACTGCTCGCGGCGACCATTTTGATAGATTTGATATTCTTCATTCGGATTTTGTCGTGTGACATCATCGAGCTTTTTTCTTTGACACGATCGTGAACTTCGAGAATATCCAGCGGAGCAGACTGACGATGATGATGAGAGCGAGGAGAACAGTGACGATGATCTTCCATTGGATGACCCAAAAGACGAGTTCCATCTCGTCGGTGGTACTGCTATATCCTCTATTGATGCTGGCGTGAGCGACATAGCGACCGAAGAGGAACGCCGGCTTCCATTCCAATTGACGGAAACGAGTCGACTCTGGCATGGCGAACCATGGCTCGACTTGGATCGTCGAGATCGGCGAACCAGTCAAGTTGCTAACGACGATCGTCCCGTAAGGATTGACACTGACATTTCCAGTATTCTTGTACAAAAGATTAAATCTGATCGATGACGAATCCCAAACGATCGAATGACCATCTGACAGAGAGAAATCTGTCAGCTTGCCACTAGTCAAAGCTGGACCGGAAACACGGACGAAGAACAGCGTACCGATACGGGTAATGACTGGACTAGACGGTGTCGCACCTCGCGAAGCGTCGACCGCCACAGGATCCGAGACTGTTCCTACGATCATACTGCCATAGAGACCACCCGGTTCAGCGTCGATAGGGATCGATATCGTAACAGGTATGTGCGCACGATACCCGTTAGACAATGTCACCGTGCTAGAAGCTGAATGGATGTAATCACGCAATGAGTATGGACCTCGGTCGTCTCCTAGCAAGACTACTGTCTGCTCTGGATCATTGGAACCTTTGAAATCTTCTTCTGTTATCGAGAACGAGCGTGTTCTACCTATCCTGTTGGATACGGTCAATTCGATCGTCTTGGACTCGCCCGGTGCGAGTTCCACCTCTACCTTACCTGGACCAACAACGAAATCACCATATACGGTGTTATCTGGTAACTGGTCTATCGTTACTGTCTTGTCAGGTGCCACAACCATCGGACCCTGTACTACTGCTTTCTTCACGGCCGCGTTCATCCCACGTATGCCCACGAACAACACGATAGCGACGACGATGCTGAGAGATATGCAAAGACTGAATTTTATTTTAGATGATTGCATATTTTTAGTTGACTGTCGCCGTTAGTGTCGTCGTGGCAACGTAGGTATCGTTAGGAATCATCGGATTTGGCGTGCCATTGAAGATGACCTTGAACAAGAGCGTTGATGTAGCCGCACCAGATGACGTAGGGAGAGGTCGGTTAATGATAGTGACCGCTGTCGTGGTCGCAACATACCAGCACGTCCCTGGATTAAGATGATTTGCACCAGTATTACAAGCCGCCCCATTTTCATGGAACAACTGTGCGACATCTGAAGTCGTAGATGCTTGGACACTGTAACCAAAGGCCGCTTTGCCAGTGAGAACATCAGTTGTTGTAGACATATCATAATCAGGGATGTAGCCAGCCGCTATCGGAACGAGTCCTGGAATATAGTTAGTCGTACTAGCAGTGCCTTGCATCGCACCAGTAGTTGAGCTTGCTGTAATAGTGACTTTGTATCCTGTTATATTGTTAGAAGTCACTGCAAATTGCGTTTGACCTGTCGCAATACCTCCAACGATACCTCCGAGAGCTGGCGACATCGTCACGTTTGTCGGTGACGAGGTAAACGCTACTTCACCAATGACTGTTTGTGAGATCGTGAACTGGCGCTGATCCGTTATCGCACCCAAACTGATCGCAGGCTCGAATGTCATGAATGCGAGTCCCAGGACGGCGAGTCCGAGTGAAGCGTAATTGAGAGAAATTAAGAACTTTTTCATATTTGTTTTATTATTTTACTAATGATCGATCGACTGAAACCGTTCGTCCCAGTGAACTGCCCTCGTCGACAAGAGCAGTTCGCCAGAACGACTCCTAAGGCGGATGCTGGTTACTATTTTGGCTATTATCGACCGGGACCATCACATAGATGAAATCATTGCCCTTCCCATTCTTGAATACCGGTGTGATCACGCCTGACTCACCTCGAGCGTCGGGAGTAACAGTCACCTGATCGGAGAATGACTCTTTGATCGCTGCCTTCATCTCCTCGTCCTTCGCCTTCGAACCAGATGTCGGGATCACTGCGATACCTCGGCTAGCCGGAACAGTCTCCGCGGAATTTTCTACAGAATAAGGGATGTCTGGGTAAGGCACGATGCTCGCCGCAACCTGCTGACCTGGATCGACTGCATGCTCATTTGGGATCTCCATAGCAACATAGATACCGACACCGACCAACATGACGAATGCCGATACGATCATCGCTCTAGTGAGGAGAGAGCGCTTGATGAAGTCATCAGCAACGGTTCGCATACTGAGCTTACTAGTCAAACTTTCTGCAGTATTTTTCCTGATGTCGAGAACGTTCAAAGATGCCGCGAGACGACCGATCATAACATCGTTACTTTTTTTCGCGATATTTTCCAATGATAGCTGTTCCGATTCTTTCTTTTCGACGATCTTTTCATTCCTCTTTTCAATCTTGGAAATTCTTTTTGCCTCCTCCTCCGCTCGGATCTTTTCCATGTGACCCTTCAATGACTCCTCAACAACGAACCAGGTCTTACCGATCATCACCGCGTCCAATTTTCCACCGCGACAAAGTTGACCGATATAGTCAGCCGCGTATCCTGAGAGCAAGGCAGCCTGTTTGGATGAGATCCGCTTCTTGGAATCATTGAGAGGAACATCGGCAGACTTCATAGCCTGACTCTTTACAAACCTCTTTTGCAGATTGCTAGCACGGCTGCGTAGAGTATCCTGACTCCAGACATCGGTCATGTGGGAACGCAAAGATCCTTCTGTGACGAACCAGGAATGACCGACTCTCTGACAATCGAGTTTTCCGGCTCTGCAAAGCTGGCCGATATAGTCGCTCGAGTAATCCGAGATTTCGGAAGCTCGCTTTGACGAGATATAATTTCTGCCCTGATAAATATAGGTATGTTTCATGTGACTCGGATAACATTATAACCGCACAGCTCGCATTTCTTTGCACAAAACTGTGGATAACTCCGAAAAAATTTTGATCACAAAAAATTTCGCGAATGTCGCCAGAGGCGTTATAATGAGCTATAGCGAATTTTACAGATTTTATTACCTGCTAATGACGATCAATTTTCAAATATTTATGATAAAATGATAGAAAGATTTTCAAATCTTTGAAAATCCTGCATGAGGCACATAGCCACACAACACTTATAAACCTTCATATACTTACATAATTCCAACGTACCTGTTATAATGATTTATATACAAGTATTAATGTTATAAAAACACATGGACTATTCTCAAATCAAACTCGTCACAGTGAAGCAAGCGTCAAAGATTTTAGGCGTCACACCACTCACTCTCCGCAACTGGGACAACAGCGGAAAATTTTTGGCATCACGTCACCCGATAAACAACTATCGTGTTTACAAGATCTCTGACATCGAAAAGCTCTTGACAGATATTGAGGCTAGCCGAGGCAAGAGGCCTTCGAAGAATCAGGTGAAGAAATTGATCGTTACACATCTCACAGATTAGTGCTTTACATACTGATACGGCGTCATCTTTTGAACGTAACAACCACACACCTGTCCTAGAACGACCGAGCACTCTTTGCGAAGCGATATCTCGTGGCATTTTCCAAAGGATGAGTGAATCCATGGAGCGAGTCCTTTGTGAAAATGCCGAGAGATTGCTAGCAAATTGCGAGGAAGTGAGGGGACAGGTGTGTGGTGGCTACTTTCAAGGGGATTGTCTGCGACGTACAAAATTGCTACTATATTTACATCATGACAGCCACGAAATACATTCCAACCATCGGACTAGAAATCCACGCGGAGTTAAAGACAGCATCAAAGATGTTCTGCTCATGCGAGAACGACCCAGATGAAGAAAAACCAAATACGAACATCTGTCCGATCTGTCTCGGACATCCAGGGACACTGCCAGTACTGAATATAGCGGCAATCAAAAAAGTTTTGGAGATGGGACTCGCCGTCGGCGGAACACTAGCGGACTTTACCGAGTGGGACAGAAAGAATTATTTCTACCCAGACATTCCGAAAGGCTATCAGATCAGTCAGTACAAGTACCCACTCGTCAGTGGAGGCGTTCTCGTCGGTGTCGAGATCGAACGTGTGCACCTAGAAGAAGACACCGCGCAATCGACTCACGACACATCCGAGTGTGAAGGTATCCCCTGCGCTGATGTCTCGCTCATAAATTTCAACCGTTCCGGAGTTCCACTCATGGAGCTTGTCACCAAACCAGTGATCCATGACGCGGAGACAGCCGTACGTTTTGCAAAAGAACTGCAGTTACTCTTGCGCTATCTGGATGCCGGCGAGGCAAATATGGAAAAGGGAGAGATGCGAGTAGAGGCAAATATTTCTGTAGCCAATGCCGAGGACACCAAGAATATGAAGTTCGGAACAAAGACTGAAGTGAAGAATCTAAATTCATTTAAGGTCGTCCTGAAGTCGATCGCCTATGAGATCATGAGGCAGTCTTCCCTGCTCGATGGCGGAGGTGAGATAAAGCAAGAGACCCGCGGCTGGGATGACGTGAAGCAAGAGACATACTCACAGCGCAGCAAAGAGAGCTCTCATGATTACAGATACTTTCCCGATCCGGATATTCCAAAGATGAAGTTATCCGAAATCCCCGAGTTTTCAACTATGATGCTATCTCGATCGATGCCCGAATTGCCATGGGTGAAGCGTGCCCGATACGAGAGAGATCACGGTATGACCGACAAAGAGGTCGCCATCTTCATCGATTCACCTATGATCGCCGATTACTTTGATTCGATAATAACCTCGTTCGCCACTGATGTGAAGCGCGTTAGACTCACTGTGAACTACCTATTGAGCGATTACCTGGGGCTGTTAAGGAGCGAGAAGCAGGAGTTTGATGCGACGACGGCGATCTCCCCCGCTTCATTCGCAGAGCTTATCAACATGATCGCGACGGGAGACTTGTCATCTAGGGGCGCAAAAGATCTGATAGCATTGCTCATAAAGTCTCCTACCTCATCTGCCAAGGCTATTGCCACGGCGAACAGCCTCATTCAAAAGAGCGATACTGGAGCACTATTACCGGCCATTGAAAAAGTCCTGATCGACAACCAGAAAGTAGTCGCTGAGTATAAGGCAGGCAAAGTCGCCTCGCTCCAATTCCTGATCGGTCAAGCGATGAGAGCCACCAAAGGTGCAGGAAATCCGGAGATTGTGAAAAAGTTGTTACTTGAAAAGTTGAGTTAAAATAGATAAATTGGTTCACAAAAAAGTCCTCGGAACTCAAAGAGATTTGGAGGAGTTGTTCAAGATTACTACTCAAGTAAAAACTACTCCTTCCCCAACATCTTCGTCAAATATTCGCTGAGCTTCTTCACGCTCTTGTCGTCAATAACAGATACTGTCTGGATGTTTCTATTTGATTTAGTCAACTTTGCTTTGATCTTCTTCACTGTTTCTGTATCTACCAGATCAGTTTTGGTGAGGATAACAACTTCTTTCTTGTCTACCAAGCCCTCGCCGAACTTTTCCAATTCTTTCCGCACGGTTTTATATGCATTCACGATCTCGGCCGTCGGAGTCTCCAAGGAAATGAGATGCAGTAGCATCTTCGTCCTCTTCACATGGCGCAAGAATTTGTGCCCGAGACCCCTCCCCTCCGATGCGCCCTCGATGAGCCCTGGGATATCAGCGAGAACATACCCGCCATGCAATGCGCCTAGATTTGGATCCAATGTAGTGAACTCATAGCTCCCAACCTTGGCTCTCGCATGAGTGAGAGCGTTAAGTAAGCTAGACTTGCCAGCATTCGGCAGACCGATGAGTCCCGCATCAGCGATGAGATCGAGCTCAACGGTAAAATCAGCCTCTTCGCCTAGAACGCCAGGAGTGGACTGCTCTGGCCTAACGTTGGTCGACGCTTTGAAATGTTCATTCCCAAGCCCACCGCGACCACCGTGGAGGATCTTTGAGACCTGCCCATCTTCCAACAGTTCTACGACGCGCCCCGTTACATGATTCTTGACGATCGAGCCGATAGGTAAGTCGATGACACAGTCCCGACCAGTCTTTCCCTGCATGCTCTCATTCTGCCCATCCGATCCATTCCTCGCCTCGAACCTCTTCACAGCTTTATGCCGAGCCAGAATGTTGATATCACGAACCGCGCGCACATAGACATCACCGCCTGGGCCACCGTTACCACCCGCCGCGCCAGCGAACTCCCTACCTTTTTCATGACGCCACCTAACAACGCCGGCTCCGCCATTGCCTGCTTTTGCATAGAATTGTATTTCGTCGATGAAGGCCATATTGTTCGAGATTAGAGATTCGTAGCCGCTGATACTTTATAGATATCCAGCAATGTAAATAGAAACACCAAAATGAGAGGTCCGATGAACAATCCGATGACTCCGAAGGCGACCAATCCACCGAGAACAGACAGCAAGATGAGAAACGGGTGAACATTGACGCCCTTATTGACCAATATAGGACCCAATATGTGATCCAGTAAGATGATCGCCATGTAACCCCAGACTAGGAGTCCAATGGCATATACGTATTGACCGGAGATGAGGAGATACACTACTCCTGGCAAGATGATGAGACTAGTACCGAATCCGGGTATGAGCGATGCCACTGCCGCTACTGTTCCCCACAGAGCCGGAGCTGGTATGCCAAATGCTGTAAAAGCCAATCCAGTTGATACCCCCTCGAGGATACCAACGACGAGTGAACCCATGAAGATCGACTGTATACCTCTCTTAAATGAACGTACGACGAAGATCGAATTTAGATTTAGTTGCGGACTCCATGACAACACGCGCTTTATGAGTGCCGGTCCATCGCGGAGGAAATAGAACATGGCGATCAAGAAGATGAGAGCGTATCCGGCGACTTCTGCTAGACCAGAAAAGATCTTGTCCAGGTTGGCAAATCCGAGCTCCAATGCGCTCTTCATATATTCCGTGACATTCAGCGAATCAAATGAGTACGCAGGCAACGCGCCAAACACTCTGTCTGATATGGACTGCGAGAACGAATTTAGGAGATCGATCACGTGCGAACGGCCACCTTCGTCTGTCAGCGATATATACAGTGTCTGTATCTCGCTATATATGCTTCCCGCCAGGAAGAACAGGGGTACCACGATGACGATAAGCATGAGAAGGACGGTCACGAGCGCGGCCAGGCTCTTTCGAAATCTCCCTTCACCGACCAATCTCAATATATGTTTGTATACTGGAAATGAGAGAACCGCTCCTGCCGCCGCCAATACGAGTGGTGTGACGAATGGCAAAAAGGTGACGACTGCCGCAACCATGGCACCGATGAGTAGGATAAAGAAGAAATATGATGAAAGCTTGTGATCCATTATCATACTTTAACACACATTATTGTTTAAAGCAAAACCAGTTCGGGTACCTGAGTTCAGTGCCTAATCACAACGATTGATGAAAATGCAGCTAAAGTGACCAAGAATACGAGAAATTTACCCACGTAACCATAGTCCATTCCGTTCCGAGATCTACTAGTTTACTCGTAAGCGCATATTCATTACTAGAAAATTGAAGTGCGTTACCCCTAATACCGGGAACCCATTTTGGGGACTGATCGATACTAGTTAAACTATTGTTATTTCCTGACATATCATATGCCGTACTCGGCGCACCAACATCATCAAAATTATAAGCAACCAATGCCGTCGAGCCATAAGCTTGATTATGATACATAACGATGATTGTTATAATCTATCGCCATATTTTTGTACAATTAATTTACCTCCCCACCCCGTGACATCGCTTGTATTTCTTACCGCTACCGCATGGACACGGATCATTCCTATGGATCTCTCGTAGCTCTGCTCCTCTTTCCATTCTCTGCTTCGTCGCTCCACCCTGCTGAGCGCCTTCTCCTTGTTCCTTTCCTTTGGCCTGATCGCTCGTTACAGGAACAACATTCGGCAAGATTCTTGCAACCTGATCTCGCATAGCTATCTGCATCTCTTTGAAAAGTCGGAGACCTTCTTTCTTGTACTCGACTAGCGGGTCACGCTGACCGTATGCGCGCAGATTGACACTACTCCTCGTGTGATCCATGACTTCGAGATGCTCCACCCAATACATGTCGATGACCTGCAGAAGGATTATCCTTATCGCCTGCAAGAATGGTTCGCGTCCGAATTCGGTGATCTTTTTGGCGATGACGGATTGGATTTCTATAGAATCATTCCCCGTCACTGCGCCAACTAACTTATTTAATTCTTCCTCCACCTCATCCACAGACCCCAACAACAACCTTCGACGCATACCGTAAATATTCGTCCTCTGCTTGTTGATGACGTCATCGAATTCGAGAACATGCTTGCGAGAGTCGAAGTTGAAGCCCTCTATCTTCTCTTGCGCCGATTCCAGTGATTTGGAAATGATACGGTGTTCGATCGCTTCATCTTCCGGCATACCGAGGCGACCCATCATCGATTTCAATGTGTCAGAAGCAAACACACGCATGAGCGAATCCTCTAGCGAGACGAAGAATTGTGTCTCGCCAGGATCACCCTGACGTCCAGAACGACCGCGAAGCTGATTGTCGATACGTCTGGCTTCATGCCTCTCGGTCCCCAGCACGAACAGACCGCCATTTTTCTTCACTTCTTCATATAGTAGAGGCGTATTTGGATTGCCGCCGAGCTTGATATCCACTCCACGACCAGCCATGTTGGTAGCGATCGTCACACCGCCATTGTGACCAGCTTGTGCGATGATCTCACCTTCCCTCTCGTGATTCTTGGCATTCAATATCTCGTGCGGGATCCCCTCAGCTTTCAAGAATTGTGAGAGCACTTCGTTTTTTTCGATCGAAACTGTACCGATCAATACTGGCTGGCCTTTGCCGTGTAGCTCTTTGACCTTGCGTGCGATCGCCTTGTATTTACCTATTTCGGTCCTGAATATCTGGTCATTTTGATCGAGACGAACAGCCTTCACATTGGTCGGAATAGAATAAACCTCCAGTCCATACACTTTATAGAATTCTTCACTAGAAGTCGTCGCCGTTCCAGTCATACCAGAGAGTTTGGGATACATGCGGAAAAAGTTCTGGAAGGTGATAGAGGCATAAGTTCGTGACTCTTGCTGGATGCTGACACCCTCCTTGGCCTCGATAGCCTGATGCAAGCCTTCTGACCAGCGGCGTCCTGGCTGCATACGGCCGGTGAATTCATCGACGATGACCACCTCGTTATTCTTCACGACATATTCCTTATCTTTATGATATAGGGCCTTGGCGCGGATGGCAGTCTCGAGATGGTGCACGTACTTGATGCTCTTATCTGTATACATATTTTCAACGCCAAGTGCGTTTTCGGCTTTGGTTATTCCTTCTGGCGTCAATGAGATAGCACGATGTTTTTCTTCTTTTGTATAATCAATGGCCTCGACGAATGATTCCACCATCGATGCGAACTGCTTGTAAGTCGACTCAGCGTCACGCGTTGGTGCTGAGATGATGAGAGGTGTGCGAGCTTCATCTATCAGTATCGAGTCGATCTCGTCAACGATCGCGTAATTGAAATCTCGTTGGCGCAATTTTTCACGACTGTATTCGAGGTTGTCGCGCAGATAGTCGAAGCCAAATTCATTGTTCGTACCATAAGTGATATCTGCCATATATGCCTCATGTCTCGTACATGGTCGGAGGAATTCATGGACGACTTTGAAACCACCGACAACATCTCGAGTCTTGTCCAATGAATCCGATTTCGTGTCGGCGGCTACAAGGGATGTCCCTCCGCGAACGGCGTCGGCTTCTGCTGAATCGCCTACGCTCAGTCCGAAAGTCGCTCCGGAATCATCCCCTGTAGCCGCCGACTTATGTTTCGGATCATAAATAAAACTCGATTCGTGATTGATGACTGCAACAGAAAGTCCCAGAAAAGAATAGATCTGTCCCATCCAGACAGCATCACGACGAGAGAGATAGTCGTTCACTGTAACAATATGCACACCTTTACCGGTCAAAGCATTCAGATATGCTGGTAAAGTCGCGACGAGGGTTTTTCCTTCACCAGTGCGCATCTCCGCGATCGCGCCGCTGTGGAGAACCATCCCGCCGATCATCTGCACGTCAAAATGTCTTTGCCCCAATGTCCTACGAGCGGCTTCACGAACCACCGCGAACGCTTCAGGCAGGATTTCGGCGAGTCTACTATCATAAAGAGTGTTCGCATCTGTACGATTTTGCGTATCATTTGAGCCTATTTTCCCATCTTTATTCTCATCTTCATCCTTGGAGACTCTCAATCGTTTCCTGAATTCATCTGTCTTTGCGCAAAGTTCTGTATCAGAAAGAGCTCGGATCTGTGCTTCGAGTGCATTGACTTTCACAACTATAGGTCGGAATTCTTTAACACCTCTGGTGTGCGATTCCCCCATTAATTTACTGAAAAATGACATAAAGATAGTCCACTGTAGCATATTTTAGCTCCAATAAAAACACGCACGCACCTACACCACCGCCCACTCGACTTCAGAATCGATCTTTATACCAGTATGATCAAAGACGTCCTTCATGAGATCTCGTGCCAGAGCGATGACTTCTGCCGCTTTCGCGCCAGGCTTCGTAACGATGACCAAGGCTTGTTTCTCATAAGTACCAGCATTGCCCATGACTATGCCTTTTTTGTTACATATCTTGTCCAATACGTATCCGAGAGAGACCTTAACACGACCATCAGATTCTGGAAAACCAGGGAGTTCCGGGTATCTGACCTTGAGCTCTTGAAACTTCTCATGAGAAATGATCGGATTTTTGAAAAATGAACCAGCTGTTCCCCACTTCGTCCAATCTGGTAGCTTGTTTTTTCGTATCTCTACAATCGCGTCGCGAACCTCCATTATTGAAGGATCAGTGATGCCGTTCTCCGACAGATAATTTTTTAACCCTTTATAAGAAGTCTGCACTTTTCCATCTTTTTGCAATTTATAGGTGACTCTCGATATGGCATAGTGCCCTTTCTCATGTTTAAAGATGCTGTCTCTATATGAAAATAGACAATCAGCATTTGACAGATCGACGAACTCCATAGTCGTCGTATCCAACGCGCGAACAGACTGGATGATATTTGAAGCATCCACTCCGTACGCTCCGACATTCTGCACTGGTGAAGCCCCAACCTTACCTGGTATAGATGAGAGATTCTCCATACCATATAGACCTCTCGCGACGACTTCTGCAACTAGAGACTCCCAGTCTTCACCGGCACCAGCTTCGACCAAAACGAAATCTTTTGCGTCTTTTACGCCTCGATTTTCTACAAATTTCTTACCCATGATCTCATTTCGGATGACCAGACCGTCAAATCCATTATCAGCGATCAAAAGGTTCGATCCGCCACCGAGCATTAGGAATGGAATCTTCTTGTCTCGAGAAAATCCTACAGCCTCTACCAATTCATCTTCACTCGTAACCGAACAAAAAAATCTGGCAGGTCCGCCGATCTTAAATGTCGTGTATGGAGCTATCGGTATATTTTCTCTGATTTTCATATCATTTTCATGTCATGCGTATAGAAGATCTGACCACACTGGAGCAAAATCTTACGTCAAAATATTTCAACAATGCATCATTATTATTGCGCCCAATGATGGCGACGGGTGCGAGCTCCAAATAAAAATGTTTAAATTTAATGTGAGTACAACCGTCGCCGTCATTTGGTACAATCCTCGCCTATTATAACTGATTGCCCCTATAACGCAAAAGGCCCCCGAGGGGGACACTTTGCGAAACATTTGCTTTGGATACTGCCCACACGATTACTCACCTCGTGAATATAGCAAGAATTGGCGAGAATTTCAATGACAGGGTGTGGATAAATAGACTCAATTACTTCCCACTCCTGATCTGCTTGACCGCCCCGTCGACTTGATTTTTATACTCCGGATGATCGACGAGAATACTTTGCAAGGTCCTCACAGCCGCGTCTTTCAAACCAGCCGTATATTGCAGTTGAGCCAATGATCCCATCAGATTCACATCCTTGGTACTAGTACCGATCAGCTGGTTATAGATCTCGATCGCCTTAGAATATTGTTTCAGCGACGCAAAGATATTGGCCATCTGTTGGGTATCAAAGATCGCTGGATCATTGGCGAACATAGCTCTAGACTCTGTTTCTTTGCCCGTCAAAACCAGACCGCTCGCGTATGAGACTTTTGCTGAAAAATCATCCGTCTCTGACTGATACGCCTGTTCCAAGAGCGCGACCGCCTCATCTTTCTTACCGGCGCTCAAGTAGTCATTGGCGAGAGCAATACTTACGGACTGTTTTGCCGGTGAGAGTTCATGAGCCTTCTCGAACAATGACAACCCTTCTGCTACCTGACCGACATCATTCATGAATGAACCGCCGAGAACATAAGCCCGAGCATCTTTCGGAGTCGCCTTGATCTGTGCCGCGATCTCACTAGAAGTCAATGCGAAAAATCGTTGTTTCAATTGATTTGGGCTCTGTTGGCTCGAGATGACCTGTGTCGCGCATGAGAACAACTGCTCTCGGATCTCCTGGTTAGCAACATACGTATTCACCCCGAGAGCGCTTTCGAACAAGGACGCATCCGGCTTGCCACTGCCACAACTTCTCAAAGCGGTAATGAGACGAGTGTTGGCTTGGATAGGTCGAACGTTGAGCATATAGACGACAACCACCAAAAGAACGATGACGATCGGTGCGACGATATATTCGACAGCATCGATACGGACAGGAGTTACGCCGAGCGAGCGGATCTGCTTCCCTTCCCTGAATGAATTCACAAATGCGAGAACCGCAAAGAAGAATACGTAGCTCGCGAGGTTATCAAACACAGCCAAGTTGTTCACAGCGTAAGCGACGATGAGACCTGTCAATACGCATTTTTTGGCCACCGACAACGACGAGAGGTCAGCTTTCCAGATGGTGATTAGGACCAGCACGAATAGAGCGAGATATGCGAACAAACCAACGAATCCGGATGCCACGAACCAATCGAGGAATACGCTATGCGCGCGGTCAAACCATTGTTCCTGACCATACATTTGCGGAGCATAGTTGGCATTGAATATGTAATTAAAATTCTCTTGACCCCATCCGAAGATAGGTCTCTCTAGACCACCCTTTATCGCCATGGGCCAGATGTATGCACGGCCTTCATTTTGGAACTGGGATAATGAGAGGCTAGCTAGGCGGCCAAATATCGGGCTGTTCGCAAAGAACGGCTGTTTCCTTTCAACGATGAACGATATGCCGAGCAAGATGATCACACCAAAAATGATGCCTGTAACTTTACGGCTCTTGTTGAGGGATGTGCTCGACATCGATATATCACCGTGTGAACGATCAGCGTTTGTTTGGCCGGCATGCAAATGACCATAGCCATTGCGCGACTTTCCGGCAAAGATCGTGTAAAGCAGTAACCCGATCATGAGCCCTGTGCCGAGACCCAATACTGCCGCGCGAGTCTGAGTCTCGAGAGCGATGAATCCAAAGAAAACGAATAACACCGGATACGCCCATTGAAGGAATTTTTTTCCATTAAACTCATCACTCCTGACGGCAAAATACATATAGGCAACGATGAACATATGGATCACTATGTAGATACCGAGATACGCGGAGTTACCGATCGTCGCATCGAGACGAGCAGCTGACTGGTGGATAGCGAACCAGCCGAGCAATTGTCCGATACCATAAAGTGAGATGATTGTGGCGATCGCTAGAGAACAGTTTAGCCATCTGTGCCAGATCTTCTTCCATGCCGCACCAGCTCCACCACCAGTACCACCAGCCACTGCGCCTGCCCCCGTTGCAGTCAAAGCACCGAACAAACTTGTTGAAGTTATGTAGAATGCCCATAGATGTACTATCACTATCCAACCTTCCATGCGTTCGAAGTTGGACCAGAGACTGCGCATCGGATTGACACCAAGGAGATCTGCGATGAGAGCGACTACTGCGAACAATGTTACGCCGACATTGAGCAAAGTAAACCTTGGCCTATATTTGGCATCTAGAAATGCCAAAATAATCCACGCCGCAAAGGCGATCTCCACAACAATACGGAAAAAGAACGCTTTACCCGTGATGAATGGGAAGAAATAGGAGTTGGCGACAATGAGGGGAAAGAGCGGTACCAGGAACAGAGCGACGATCGAAATATATTTGGTTATTATTTTCATAGACGTATTAAATGTGGATATCTTCTGTCGATTGTTATGATAATTTGCAGAATTCATACATCATACTGAATAAATAGCAAATACTCAACAAGGGAGCAAGGTTATGGTAGGATGGGCATATGTCAACAAAGGTCACGGTCATCAGACCAAAGAAGCTTTTTCACCTATCTGATCTCAAAGAGCTCTGGCAATACAAGGAACTATTGTATTTCTTTACATGGAGAGACCTGAAGGTTAGATATAAACAGACGATGATCGGCATCGCATGGGCTATATTCCAACCGCTTATAACCATGGTTGTTTTTACTGTTTTTTTTGGAAGTCTTGCGAAGGTCCCATCAGATGGCATCCCCTATCCTATCTTCGTATTCACAGGGCTCCTATTTTGGCAGTTTTTTTCAACGGCATTGAGTGAAACCAGCAACTGTCTCATTGCAAATCAAGCGATCATTACAAAAGTATATTTTCCTCGCCTAATTTTGCCACTTTCGTCAGTATTAACAAAATTAGTCGACTTTTTCATCGCCGCTATAATCTTGGCAGTAATGATGATCTTCTATGGATTTGCACCCCAACCGTCGAGCATCATCGTGATCCCACTGGTCTTGATCATTTCATTCATGGCATCAGTCGGTTTCGGGCTCATTCTAGCGTCAATCAATGTAAAATATCGCGACGTCAGATACGCTCTCCCATTCTTCATCCAAATGTTGTTATTCATCACACCAGTCATATATCCTGCAAGCATCGCTGGAAAGTATTCGTACTTACTAGCTCTAAATCCGATGACTGGAGCGATACAGAGTGCTCGCGCTGCTCTATTGGGAACGGCACCCATCAACTGGGAACTTATCGGAATATCGTTCGTGGCATGCTTAGTATTGCTGTTCGTAGGCATTTATATATTTAAGAAAGTCGAAAGGTATTTCGCAGATATAGTATAAAATATATGGAACCAATCATTGAAGTAAAAAATCTAGGAAAGAAATACAACATAAACCATCAGCAAGGCAGATACATATCTCTGCGCGACGTTTTAATGAATGCGCTCAAGTCTCCGTTTAGTTTTCTAAAAGCAAAAGCGAAACAAGTTACAGGTTTCCAATCCAGAGAAGATTATTGGGCACTGAAAGATCTAAACTTTTCAGTTAACAAAGGAGAGGTTATAGGCATCATCGGCAGAAATGGTGCAGGCAAATCAACTTTACTAAAGATCATCTCCCAGATCACACCACCAACAACTGGTGAGATCAAGATTCACGGAACTGTCGGCAGTCTACTAGAAGTCGGTACCGGTTTTCACCCAGAGCTCACTGGACGAGAAAACATCATGTTAAATGGTGCGATCCTCGGTATGACAAAAAGAGAGATAGTCAAGAAATTCGATCAGATCGTCGAATTTGCTGGCATCGAAAAGTTCCTCGATACTCCAGTAAAATATTACTCGAGCGGCATGTATGTCCGGCTCGCCTTTTCAGTCGCCGCTCACATGGAACCAGATATATTGATCGTCGATGAAGTGTTAGCCGTCGGTGATACGGAGTTCCAAAAGAAATGTCTAGGAAAGATGGATGAGATTTCAAAAAAAGAAGGCAGGACAATATTGTTCGTAAGCCATAATATGGGCGTTATACAGAATCTATGCAAAAAATCTATCCTGCTCGAAAAAGGCGAGTTCAAGATGTTCGATGACACTGATAAGGTGATACACCACTATTTGAACAAAGGCGAGCACGCGAACGCCATCACTGATTTTAGCGTTGACAATAGCAAAGATGCACAAATCTCCAGAGTCACTATTCTCGATA
Source organism: bacterium (assembly GCA_025355565.1). Taxonomy (GTDB): domain Bacteria; phylum Patescibacteriota; class Minisyncoccia; order Phycocordibacterales; family PALSA-1337; genus C7867-002. Next base: position 61,677 of record JANXZK010000022.1, on the reverse strand, counting down.
AAGATGAAAAACCGTCGGCTAGAATACCGGTCTCAGAAAGATTCTTTATCAAGACAGATATTTCTGTTTTCAAACCACTTACCAAGACGATGGTGTCACTGGCATTCTTTGATCAAGGAGAAATATTGCTTCTCGCATCCCCTTCTGACAAGACGATGGATGTCGGCAACCTCGAGGTAGGTGATTACTCAGTCACAGCCGAGATACCGCCATTCACATTCAATACTGGGTTATTTCTCTACAATGTCAACATTCACAGACCAATGATAATGACGTTTGATCATAAGTTGAATCTAGGCATTGAGATTATTGACGACAAAAATAATCCGAGATCATTGATTTATGGTGGAAATAGCATAGGGCGGATGGCATTATTATTTGATTTCAGAATTCAAAAAAATGAAAAATAGAATACGGGAGTTAGTCTCTAAAATAAAACGGAATACAACCGTTTTAGATTTATATAAAACCATTTATTCTCAACTCGTCTCACCGTTTTCAAGACGAATTGGTCAGAAATTGTACAAAACAATATATCACGAAATGAAAAATCTATATCTGGAAAACAAAGACAAATATGATTATGCTGATTTTGTGATTGATCAATGGAGAAAAAACACGAGTGAAATCGAAAACTATTATTTACATAACTTCTCTTTTTCTTTTCTCAACTACCCCGTAATCAAGAACACTATGTTCGTTTATAGTTTCCGAGGTTGGAAAGAAATTCAAAAACGACTGATTTCTGACCATTACGATTTGCGTTCCGCTAGAAACATCTTACGTGAATATAACGTCGGAAAACCAATGTTAAATGATATCGAATACTTTACATCTGGAAATAATATTCATCACCTCTATCACCTGACAAAATTCTGCTTAGAAACAAAAACTAAACTAGGAGACATAAACAATGTTGTTGAAGTCGGTGGAGGATACGGCAACCTTGCAAAGATATATAAGCAGATTAATTATGATTGTACCTACACTATCATTGACATCCCCATATTCTCATATATTCAAGCTCTTTACCTAAAAGCAATTTTTGGAAGCTCAGCTATCAACATGGTTCATGGCCAAAATATTCAAATAAAAAAGGGGTTGATAAACATAATACCATTGGACAAAAAAATACTGGAAAAGATTGGTAAACTGCTAACCAATGAACATGTTGATTTATTTGTTAGTACATGGGCACTGTCGGAATCAAATGAGTTTATGCAAAGGTATGTAAAAAATGTCGATTACTTTAAGGCTAAATATCTGCTGCTGGCTTATCAAAAATCCAACGATACATTCTTGTTTGCAGAAAATCTCTCGGATGTTTCCAAGACATATACCAAAACATACAATGCTGAAACTGAATACTTGAAAAACAACTACTATCTGTTTTGTACGAGAATAACAACATATGTCCAATCACGATAATATAAAAATAATCCGAATGTATCATCGAAGCTGGCACTTATTTATTAGGATGATGGACCGACTTTTTTCAGCCATTGGGTTAAAACCGACTACATATGGACCAAAAATATGTCGTAAAAACGAGCAAAAAATTGAGTCCTTATCAAATTTTTATAATAGCGTTATATCTGACGATAAAGCGTTAACACGCGGAATCTGCTGTATCATATTCTCTATGAACAGACCAATGCAACTTCACGGGTTGATTTCCTCATTCCTAGATAATGCAAGTACCACTATACCAATATTTGTTCTATTTCGTGCTACGAATAGAAGTTTTGCGCGAGCGTATTCTGAAATAATAAAGTCATTAAAATCAAGATCCATACAGTTTGTCGAACAAAATAATGATTCTTCATTTCACAACCAACTCATTGATGTTTTGGAAAACATTAACACGGATAAGATGTTTTTCTTGGTGGATGATATTCTCATAACAGAAAAGATCGATATATCAGAGATAAATAATGTAGATACTCGTAACTCAGTCTTAAGTTTAAGATTGGGATCTAATCTCCAGACATCATATAACGCAGATAGCCCTCAACCATTACCAAAGTTCGTCTCCATGGAAGGCGGACAAACCGGCAAAATACGCTGGAAATGGAATGAAGGGACATTTGATTGGGGATATCCGATATCTTTAGACGGCCATGTATTTTCTACTAAAGAGATACTCGCAATGACCAAATACATATCCTTCTCATCGCCAAATACTTACGAAGGAAACCTGCAAATATTCAACCCTATTTTTTTGCAACGCTTCGGTATAGCATATAAAAAATCTAGACTATTCAACATACCTTGCAACAGAGTACAAACTGACGTCGATAATCGTCATGGCGATATCCATCAGGACGAATTACTAGAAAGATGGAATAACGGCTACCAGATCGACTTTAGAGCTTTTTACGAGTATATGAACACAGCAGCCCACGAAATTATTGGGTACAATTTCATAAAGAGAAATCATGACCAATAACAGCCTTCCAACCGTGTCGGTTATTATGGCGGCATATAATCGAGAAAAATATATCGGTTATGCGATAAAAAGCATACTGGATCAAACGCTTATTGATTTCGAACTCATCATTATAGATGACAAATCCTCTGATAGAACAAAAATGATAATAAACTCATTTGCAGACAGTAGAATCTACCTGATCTCTAACAAAGAAAACATTGGCGCCGCCAAATCACGCAATTTAGGAATCAGTGTTTCAAAGGGCAAGTATATTGCGGTTCTGGATAGTGATGACTGGTCATATCCTTCAAGACTACAAAAACAGGTCGATTTTTTAAATAAACACCCTGACTTTGGCATGATTGGATCATATACAGAAACGATTGATAGTACAAACAATATATCAGCGGGAATGATTTGGTCGTTTACCGCGACCTCAACAGAGATACCGAGTATCTTACTATTTTCTGACTATTTCGCACATTCAGCAGTGATGATCCGAAAAAATGCACTACCTGAAGTCCCATACATGACAGATACCACACCTGCTGAGGATTATCATCTTTGGACCAGAATCGATAGTAAGTATAAGATGTGGAACCTACAAGAGATATTGACGCAGATAAGAGAGCATGGCGAAAATCTATCAAAAACGCATAGGCAGAATTATTCCACCGCAATGCAAACCATTTACTCCCACCAACTTTCAAAGCTTAGATTTTCATATTCAAAAGAAGAACTGATCTTTCACTACAAATTTTGTAGTGGCCAATTGCCATTTTCTATTAAGAATGGCGACGAATTAAGCAAATGGTTTAATAAACTTATCATAGCGAATAATGATGCCGGTACCTTCAATAAGTTCTTCTTCCTTAAAGCTCTTTTGGGACGATGGTACTTATACTGTATCAATGATGGAAAGACATGGTGGCTTCCTCAAAGCGTTTTTTGGAAATCAGACCTCTGGAAACTGCCCGGATTAAATCTCCTCAGCAAGATCAGATTCATCAACAATGTCGTTATTCACACGATAAGGACAAGGTTATCAAACCATAATAACGTATCAAGTAATCACATATGAACCCGCTTCTGACAATCATAATACCCTGTTATAACTGCGAACACACACTATCTGAAGCTGTTAATTCGTGCTTCCGACAAGGTCTGGACAAGTCATCATTCGATATCATCATGGTTGATGATTGCTCAACGGACGACACCAAAAAGATTATGGCAAAGATCGCGGAGAAATATGACAATGTAAAGTGTCTATTTCACACCACAAACCTAGGCGGAGGGGCTACAAGAAATACTGCTGCTGCAAACTCGACTTCTGAAGTACTTTTTTGTTTAGATAGTGATGACATGCTAGGAGATAATACTCTCAGTAAGATGCTCAAGTTTTTGCATAATAAACATTGTGATGCAGTAGGAATAAGTACATCAATAAAATTTAAAGGCAAAAATCTAAATAATGTTGCCTATGTCAGCAACTTTGGCTACGTCGGAAAGAAAATCCCTTTCATTAGTCTATTTTCGACAAATGAAGATGGATCATGTTCATTGTATTCTACATTTATGATCACGAGATCCGCGTTTAACACTATCGGTGGATATCCAACTAACCATGGTTTCGATACACAAGGGATGGCCTTCAGATTTTTGGCTGCAGGTCTTGTAGCGTTCACGTGTCCTGACACTACATATTATCATCGAGTTGATTTTCATAAATCATACTACCTGAGAGAATATGAATCGGGCAAGGTCAATTACAATCTAAAGTTGATATTAGAAGAATTCATATATATTTTCAATGACCGAGTAAAAAACTTGATTCTCGAATATGATATCAATTCCGAAGAGAACATCCTAGAAATGATAAAAAGTAACCGAGATTGCCTTGTTGAAAACTATGAGCAACTATTATTAAGTCCAGCTCAGATTGAAAAAATTGCAAGAGAAGAACGACTTAATCCATACTGGTTGTTTTGGCTCGGAAATAACGAATATGTTAAAAGAAATTACAAAATTGCGCTAAATTATTTACTTGCTTCAGTGAGAACTGGAAACCGGACGGCCTCGACATATTATAAACTGATTGATTGTCTAGCACCTTTGAGACAAAAAGACATCGACGACTTGTTCAGAGAATTATCTCTAACAAACCTCCCAAACAAACGTTACCGTAGCAAATCGCGTATAATCACACGGTTACTCAGGAAGCTAAAAAAAATAATCAAGTCTATCAAGGTTATATACTATCCAATACTGTACTGCTATATATTTGTTGCTAAATGTTTTGTCTTGATACGTGAGGGTAAAGAATATAGGAAATACTGTGAAGAAATACAGACCATACTTGAGCTCAAAAAAGAAGTCGTGTTTGATATTCAATATGGTGGAATCGGAGATTGGCTAGCTTATTCCAGTCTACCAAGATTATTAAAAGTGCAATATGGCGTAGACTTTTACATAACAGAACAAAGTCTGACAAGACTGAGAAATGTCGACATACTAAAATTGTGTTTTGGACTAAATCCCTATTTTAAGGGGGTAAAGATATCCACCAGACCGTTTGTATATAAAAAATTTGTGAGAGAAAACCGCTTGAAAGAATTCATTTTCGACAAAGGAGGAAAAAATGTGATCGAAACTATTGAAAATCAGTTCCACCTCACGGGAAATGGGCTACCAGAGATATATTACAAGCCAACGCTAGTCAAATACCTGAATAATGTAATTTTGATTGACGAAAATAGCATAAGCGGTAAGAGATTTGGATGGAAATTTCAAAAGGATATCTTCTATAAAGAGGCGGTGAATCATTTGACCAAAATCGACAGGATAGAACACATTGATCCAAAAAAACAGGATCTCTTTGGATTTGTAGATATGATATATTCGTGTAAATACTATATCGGAACATCCTCAGGTGGGGCGGCAATATCAGCCTGTTTAAACAAACCATTTTCAGTGATTCTGCCATATAATGCGATGAATAGCAGCGTTTATAATTTTTGCTTCTTCAACTCCAGAGGTAAATATCTTAAATCTGTCTAGATATTGTAAATGTTCGACAAAATGCTTATACTGGAAATCATTATAAAATAACAAAACGATGCATGAGATACTTAATAACAGGAATAACGGGTTTCGCCGGGCCTCATTTGGCCAATTTATTGATAGGTAAAGGTCATGAAGTATATGGGCTAGTTCGATCCTCAAACGGAAGAGAAAACGACATCAGAGATATTGTACCAGATGTAAACTTTTCGAAGATCCGATTTGTCTATGGTGACTTATTAGATCGTAAATCGTTAGTAAAAATATTTGGTAGTACTGTTTTCAATGGTGTCTTCCACCTCGCTGCGCAGAGCCACCCACCAACAAGTTTTAATGATCCCGAAGGAACTATGCATACGAATGTCATTGGCACGCTCAATTTGTTTGAAGCAATGTTTGAAAAACAACCTGACTGTAGATTTATGTTTTGCTCGACTTCAGAAGTCTACGGGAACGTGCCGAAAAAGGCTGGTAAGATAAACGAATCATTTCCGATATCACCAGTCAATCCTTATGGTGTCAGTAAGGCTTGTTTAGATCTATATATCCGAGAAAGAGCAATATCATTAAACAAACCATACTTTGTTTCCAGAGCATTCTCTCATACCGGACCGAGGAGAGGAAACATGTTCTCTATATCTTCTGACGCAATACAGATATCCAGGATTACAAAAGGTTTACAAAAGCCCGTAATCAAGGTTGGGAATTTGAAATCTGTCAGATCGATTATCGACGTCAGAGATTGTGTAAAAGCTTATTACGCTCTAATGCAAAAGGCAAAAGGAGGTGAAGCGTACAATGTAGGAGGAGATGCAATATATTCTATTGGAGAGATCTTAGATATTATGATAAATCTGCGAAATCTAAAAGGAAAAGTCAGGACAGAGATAGATCAAAAGCTATGGCGACCAATCGACATTGATGTCCAGATTCCAGATTTCCGCAAATTATACAAAGCTACAAACTGGACTCCTAAAATTCCCATAGAACAGACCCTGTCTGACCTTCTAAATTATTGGGACAATAAAATTGAAGCCACAGATAAAAACCCAATGACAAAATGAAAGCGCTAATTTTAGCTGCGGGATTAGGAACAAGGCTAAAACCATTGACCGATACTATCCCAAAAGTATTGGTTCCAATTAACGGAATACCCCTATTAGATTACCATCTGGAGAGTCTTCGTCGTAGCAATATAACCGACGTCTTGATCAATACTCACTACTTGTCAGACATAGTGCAAGATTATTGTGACCTATACAATGAGAAAAATAATGGACTGACGATCACTGTGACCTATGAAAAATCTCTACTAGGAAGCGCTGGAACTATGATTGCAAATAGAGCCTACTTCGCTAATGACAAAAACTTGCTGATCATTTATGGGGACGACTTCACAAATCTTAACTATCGAGAGCTGATCTCATTCCATGAGATGCGAAACAGTCTCGCGACGATCGTGTGTAATAAAGTTGAAAATATACAAGAAAAAGGTATGATTGTGTTTGACGAGAACGATGAGATAAAACATTTTAAGGAAAAGCCGAGCAAAGATGAGGTAATATCAAACTATTCCAATTGTGGTATTTATGTCATAAAGACGGAACTGATAGAAAAGATCAGTCCACTCAGTGATCAACAAGTAACATTGGACTTTGGTCACGACGTATTTCCATACCTACTTAAAAAGAACGAAAAGATGTCTGTTTTCAAAATCAGTGATTTTTTAATCGATATCGGCACAATAGAACAGTATAAAATTGCCCAAGAAATTGCATCCAACAATCATGATCAAAGAAAATAAATTTGGTGGCGAACGAATGGAAAGTAAAAGTAACTTGTCGAGAAATAACTTGCTCGAGCATTTGGTCAGATACGAGCTTTTGAAAGGTGGTAAAGATAAGATCGTACTAGATATCGGTTGTGGTTCAGGTCACGGTAGCAATACATTGGCAAAAAAGTTTAAGATGGTCTACGGTGTCGACATTTCTGAAGATGCCATAATCTACGCAAGAGATAACTGGCAGATGGACAACATCGAGTTCAAAGTTGGTAGTTGTCTTGACATCCCGTTCCCAGACAATACTTTTGACGAAGTATCTGCCTTTGAAGTTTTTGAGCATCTCCATGATTGGAAAAGACTTCTGTCAGAAGTAAAAAGGGTGCTGAAGCCAAACGGACTAGTCTACATCTCTACACCAAACAAGACGCTGTACTCCCCTGGCACAAAAAGACCCATCAATCCGCATCATGTCTTTGAAATGACGATATCTGAATTCAAAAAAGCCCTCGGCGAATTTTTCGTCATAGAAGAGTTCTATGGCCAGCGGACACCAATCTACAACGATCATTTTATTTGGAAGATCGTAAATCCTGTCCTGTTTGCCTTTAAATGGTTAATCCCCTATAGCATCAACAACACTATTAAGCTATATATCATTAATCGTATCAAGCTTAAACTGGAAATGTCCGATATCATTCTGAAAAGTGACATGGTATGGGTAGAAAAATCTAGATTTGTCGTCGCAATCTGCCGAAATTTGAAATGATATGTATCGATTAATTTTATGATAATTACAAGAGCACCACTTAGAATTAGCTTCGTCGGTGGAGGCACTGACATAAAAGAATTCTACTCGCGCTATCCAGGTCGAGTCATTTCTACAAGCATAGACAAATTTGTTTACATCGTGACGAACCAAAACGATTGGTCCGGAAAGTTTATTATCAAATATCTCGAAACGGAAACAGCCGACCATCCACGCGAATTTAAACACACTAGATTTAAAGAGGCTTTGTTGAAGTTGAAATTGAGTACTGGCATGGAGATAGCTTCATTTGCAGATCTTCCTGCAAAGACCGGCCTAGGGTCATCATCGACCTTCAGTGTTGCATTGATGAAAGCGCTTTACGCCAATAAGGGAAAAGATATTAGCAGAGAAAAAGCAGCGAAGGCGGCTTGTGAACTCGAAATCGATATTTTACATGAACCGATTGGCAAGCAAGATCAGTATGCAGCAGCTTTTGGAGGACTGAACGTATACACGTTCAACGCTAACGGATCCGTCGATATTGAACCTGTTCCTATCGATAAACAATTTCAATCTGAATTTGAAAATCATACGATGTTATTTTTTACAGGTATGACGAGACCAGCAAGCAGTGTACTGGCCGAACAAAAGAATAAGATCGAGGATAATTTCGAAACATATAAGAAAATGTCCGACTCGGTCCTTGTATTTAGAGACAAAATATTGAACAAAGACCTAAGAGGCATGGCCAACATGCTTCATGAGGGATGGATGAGAAAAAAAACACTAGCTTCATGTGTGACTAACAACAAAACAGACATATTATATGAAGCTGCCATAAGGGCTGGCGCCTGGGGAGGCAAAATCTTGGGTGCAGGTGGAGGAGGGTGCATGCTGATTATGGCAAAACCCAATGACCACAAAAAGATCCAAAATTCTTTGGAATACAGCGCAACCAGAATTAAATTAGAAAATTTTAAAAGAATACCATTTGAGTTGACGTCATCTGGAGTCGATATGTTGTTCAATTCGTGATATGTGTTCCGCCTAAAGTCACCACATAAAATGACATGAAAAAATTGACCAAAATTAAAGTAGCATTTCTAGATCGAGATGGTGTGATTAACAAGAAAGCAGATGAGCACTGTTACATAACGAGATTGGAGGATTTCGTCATTAACGATGATATAATAGATGATTGTTTAGATCTAAAAAAACAGGGCTTCGAATTCATAGTGATAACCAACCAGAGAGGTATAGCCAGGGGGCTTCTATCGACAAGCACACTAAAGGATATTCACGCTTTGATGAGAGAAGAGTTCAAAAAAAATTCGATTGATATATTAGATGTCTTTTACTGTCCACACAACATCGACAGCTGTGATTGTCGAAAACCGAAAGATGGGCTGCTGCGGCAGGCTTGTCTAAAATATGATATTGATCTGCCAAATTCAATTTTGATAAGCGATTCAGTTGAAGATCTCCAGATGGGAAAAAAGTTTGGCATTGGTAATAATATCTTTTATGGATTATAATCACGACTATTATGAAACAAAATAAAACAATATTAATCACCGGTGGTGCCGGATATATCGGATCTCATGTCGTGAATGCCATGATTAAACAAGGATTCAAGATCGAAGTAATCGATATATTTAGAGAATCTAGAAGAAATGTGATCACGAATGATTTAGTCACCTACCACGAGGTTGACATCAGAAATAAAGGATCTCTAATGGATGTCTTCAATAAGACAAAACCCAGCATAGTCTTCCATTTTGCCGCAATAGCAAATGTCCCTGACTCAGTAACCATGCCATATAAATATTACGACACAAATATTATCGGCGGGCTAAATCTGCTCGAATGCATGCATGAAACAGGTGTCACAAAGATAGTTTTTTCATCGTCCGCTGCAGTATACGGTGAACCTCAAACTGAGGAACTCAATGAGGATCATCCAAAAAATCCTACCAATACCTATGGGTACACAAAGTTGGTGTTTGAAAATATTTTGAAGGACTACAATCGGGCGTATGGATATTCTTCAGTATCACTCCGATACTTCTGTGCAGCTGGCTGCGACAAAAATTCCGGATTGGGTGAATACCACAGTCCAGAGACGCACGTGATCCCGGCGATAATAGAGACTCTACTGGAGCGGAGGGATGAATTCTTTGTTTACGGCAACGATTTCCCCACTCCAGACGGCACAGGAATTCGAGATTATATACATGTTAGCGACCTTGCAGAAGCACATATTTGTGCGATGAACAAAATCACAGATGAAAAGAATGTTTGTGCGCAATACAACTTAGGCACCAACAAAGGTTTCTCAGTGTTAGATCTGATAAAAGTGGCCCAGAGTATTTCCAATAAGAAACTTAAATACAGCTTCAAAGAGAGGAGACCTGGTGATGTGGCTCGCTTGATCGCCAACTCAACTAAGGCACAAAGGGAGTTACACTGGAAACCTAGATTTGTCGATGTTAAAGATATGATCGAGACATCATATGAATTTTTTGCGAATAAGATTTAGCGATCATAAATATCGATCTTCCTGTCATGGAAAACTCATTTCAAACGCCGATATTATTAATGATATTCAATCGTCCAGATGTTACTAAACAGGTTTTTGCAGCTATAAGAAAAATCAAGCCGACAAAATTATTTATTGCTGCCGACGGTGCCAGACTCGATAAAAAAGAAGAAGCTGAGCTATGTGAAGAAACGAGAAATGCCGTTCAAAATATTGATTGGCCGTGTGAAGTATTCAGGAAATACTATGGAGAAAATCATGGTGGCAGTATTACTATTGAATTAAGCATAAATTGGTTTTTTGAACACGTTGAAAATGGGATTATTCTTGAAGATGACTGTCTTCCCAACGATTCTTTTTTCTACTATTGCCAAGAACTCCTCGAACATTACAAAGATAGTCAAAAGGTCATGAATATTTCTGGCAGTAATTTTCAAGATGGAAAAAAACGCGGCAATGCTTCATACTATTTTTCTATATACCCATCCACCTGGGGATGGGCCACTTGGAGGCGAGCATGGAGATTATATGACAAGAACATGAGAGAGTTTCCTGATTTTATTGCAAAAAACAAAATTCACGAAATAGTGCCTAGAAGAGCCGTTAATGAACAACGCTACTGGTTAGGTTTCTTTCAAAAAGAATATAGCGGAAAGTTTATTTTCTGGGATGTTAAGTGGCTTTTTACTATCTGGAGTCACGGAGGCATCGGTATCATTCCTAACTATAACTTAGTGACAAATATAGGTTTTGGCCCAGATGCCACCCATACAAAAGGAGATCTTGGCTTGTCGATTGCCACCGAAAACCTGACTAATATAGTTCATCCCCACACACTGGCCACAAACGATCAGGCTGATCGATATCATTATAGAAAGCTATACAAGACAAATCTGTTAAAAAAGATCGTCTACAAACTGAGGATGATGTTTGCTTGAAATAAGCGCCCTCCAGGAGTATAGTTTGTCCTATGATAAAGGCAATACTATTTGATCTCGATGGCGTCTTGGTAGATATGCCACAAGGACATTATGAATCGTTGAATAAAGCCCTACGATTATTTGGTGCTGAGATAGATATAGATGAACATGTTACCTATTTCAACGGTCTACCTACGCGAAAGAAGATCAGTAGGCTCGAAGAGCTTGGAAGACTTCCTACGGGCCTCTGTGAAACAATAAATTCGATTAAGCAAAAATACACCAAAGAGATCATACCTGTCTACTGCATTCCCGATTACTCAAAAATTATCATGCTTAAACACCTGAAAAATAATGGGTATAAAATTGCATGTTGTTCAAACTCGATAAAAGACACACTACACTTGATGCTAAGGTCCGCCCAACTCTTTGATTATTTTGATCTGATCATAGGCAATGACGAAGTAAAGAATTCAAAACCTCATCCAGAGATATACATTACTGCGTTCAATAAACTTAACATCAAGCCTGCTGAAGCAATAATCGTAGAAGATTCGCCTCACGGAATTGCTGCTGGTAGAGCCAGTGGCGCGGTTGTCTATGAAGTTAAAGGCGTTCAAGATGTGCACTTATCACTATTTAAAGATATATTATAATATATGAAAATACAACGATTAAAGGACTTTACTAGAGGCTGGTTAGTAGGTGATTTTGAACCCAGTGTATTGAAAACAGATAAATTCGAATTTGGCATAAAGAAATATCAGACTGGAGATGAAGAAGAACGGCATTATCACGCTATTGCAAAAGAGATCTCGGTCATAATTACTGGAAAATTCTATATGAACAGTGACGTATTATCCGAGGGAGATATCGTACTACTCGAACCAGGCGAATCATCTAAATTCAAATGCCTCGAATCTGGCTACACCGCCGTGATCAAGACCCCATCTGCCAGGAATGATAAATACATTATCCAATAATATCAAACTAACATGTTAAATATAGTAATTCCTATGGCAGGCAGAGGTTCGAGGTTCAAGGATGCTGGTTATGCATTTCCTAAACCACTGATCGAGATCAAAAGTAAGACAATGATAGAGGTGGTCGTGAACAATCTGCGACCAAAATGCAACCACAGATTCATCTTCATTTGCCAAAAAGAACATTATGACAAGTATGATTTTTTCAATGTCCTAAAAAACGCTACGCGTAACAAGTTTGAAGTCATCCAGATCGATGGAATAACGGAAGGAGCGGCCTGTACTGTTTTGACTGCGATGAGATTCATCAACGACGATAACGATCTGCTGATCGCAAACTCGGACCAGTTCGTCGAAACCAACATAGACGCATTCATTAAACATGGACAACAAAAGAGCTGTGACGGGCTGATAATGACATTCCCCTCTTCTCACCCGAAATGGAGTTACGCCCGTATCGACGCTAAAGGATTAGTTATCGAAGTTGCGGAGAAGAAGGTTATATCTGACAAAGCCACAGTCGGCATATACTATTATAAGAAAGGGTCAGATTTCGTGCAAAGTGCCCAGAACATGATCGAAAAAAATATCCGTTTTAATAACGAGTTTTATGTGTGTCCGACTTATAATGAGCTGATATTAAACAACAAGAATGTTGGTATATACGATATCGAAATCAGCAAGATGCATGGTCTAGGAACACCAGAAGATCTGAAAGCATTCGTCAATAAACTTGAAGTAGGTAAGATTAAGATATAAATTTACATGCAGATTCTGACTCATCGAGGTTTAGAACCAGAGAATGTGTCTTTTTTTACTGAAAGTACTATAGAGGCATTCTCTGATCAACTTGCGAGGGGTTTTGGAATAGAATTTGATATTATTATCTCAAAAGATGATAAGCTTATAACATTCCATGATGATAACTTGAAAAGATTTGTGCCACAAGTAGGTCAAAAAAGGCTTTCTGAGATGACCTCAAAAGAAATACGAGATATTAATCTACCGAAAGGACATTTTTGCGATTTAGAAGAGTTATTGGCGTTGATTCTCAGAAGCACTTCTCCTCTGAATGCGTTGCATCTCAAAAGTAAGTTTCAAAATGAAAAACATCTTAACATATTAATATCCTCCTTGGAGACACAACCGCAGACACTCAGTAGATTGGTCATTTTCGATCTGATACCTGAAACAGCCATTTATTTAAAACAACGCCTACCAACAATTTGCCTAGCCCCTTCGGTAGCGCACAAGTATGACATATTTAGATACAATGCGGCTGTAGGTGGAACTCTGATGTCCGTTGATGATGTATTACAATTTGACCAATTGTTCAACTGGGTTTGGTTAGACGAATGGGACAGATCGGATATTGACGGCGGAACAAAAGAATTATATACCTTCAATACTATCGAAAGGTTACGCGATAAGCAATTGAAAATCGCCATTGTCAGTCCTGAACTTCACGGATCTTCTCCAGGACTTCTGAAAAACGAATCTCACCAGGACGCTCGAGACTTTGCTAAACTCAGAAAAAGAATAGATAATATATTATTGCTTAAACCAGATGCGATATGCACAGATTACCCCAATTTACTGAAACAGCTCATAACAAAAATATGAATAATATCAGAACATGTATAAAATCTATAAACTGCAGAGTCGCTGCACTAAATCTCATAGAATATATATCTAACAAATACTTTACTTATCATCTAAGACCAAAATTGGCATCAGAAAATAACTCGGTGGCAGATTCATTAATAGTACATCCCAAGGTGTTGATCATCATCCAGGGGCCACTTCTCAGAAAAGATCAGTTCACCCTGGAAACGATCAGACTTTATAAAAAAATATATTCTAACTGTAAAATACTACTATCGACATGGGATGATGAGGATCCGGAATATTTACGAAAAATTCGATGTGAAAATATCGAAATAATATTAAACATGAAACCTCCGCGGCCTGGTATTGCTAATATTAATTACCAGGTTACATCCACCCTCAGTGCTACCAAAAGAGCAAAGGAACTCGATTTTGATTTCATTCTTAAAACGAGAACTGATCTGCGAATATACAATCCAAATGCTATAGACTTCTTGGTAAATCTTATCAAAGTTTTTCCATCAGATAATCCAAGACAGAAGATGAGACTCGCCTTCCCAAGCTTAAATACATTCAAATATCGTCCATACAGTCTGACAGATCAGGTAATGTTTGGCCGAACTGATGATGTGATCAAATATTGGGAGATCGATCAAGATATTCGAGAAATTTACCCTCCGAACAAAACTGTTGGCGATTGGTCCAAAGCTAGGCTTGCCGAGGTATACCTATCCGCAAACTATCTTGAAAATATCGGGCATGAAATGTCGTGGACTATTGCCGATAGCTGGTACTGTTATAGCAAATTTTTTTGCATTTTTGATTCACAAAGCATTGATATTTATTGGCATAAATATGCACGAGAGCGTGAATATCGCCGTTTGGAATATAAGGTTATAAGAAATGACCAAGAGATGTCTTTTCTTGAATGGATAAACATATATGCCAATCTGAATAATAAAAAGTCGACCTCCGAACATATTCTTAATACCTATTTTTATGATACTATCAGCAATCAACAAAAACCAAGTATTGATAAGATATAATATTCAAATATAATGGATCATATACAGAAAAATAACATACTTAATGAGATATTCTGCAATGAAAAACTCCGATCTATGAATCGAATCTCGAGGTTGCTAAGAAAACCTTTTCGTACGCTCCCATATTATATTCTAGCAGCCGCGAGCCACCTCAAACCTTACAAAATCACTTTCGCAACACTTTGGGGAGACAAGATGATAGGCTATTTGCCTGAAGCAAATACTTTTTATTATTATGGCTACTGCGAGGCCAACCTGGCAGCATTCTTATTACGGTACCTTAAAGAAGGATCAACCTTTATTGATGTTGGCGCCCACATAGGTTTCTATTCCATGCTGGCTAGCAATCTCACGGGAAATATAGGAAAAGTCTGCGCATTCGAGCCGACGCCATGGACCTATGAGCTACTCAAAGAAAATATAAAAGATAAGCACAACGTTTACACTTTCAACATTGCAGCATCCGATCAAGATGGTGAAACTTCATTTTCTGATTATGGCCCTGGATATGGAGCATACAACAGTGCTAGCAAAGAAGGCACGATATTAAATTTTGAACCGAAAAAGATCGTCGCCAAAACCATCAGGCTCGACGAATTCTTCAAACAGCGCTCGATAACACCGGATTTTATAAAATTAGATGCAGAAGGACTGGAATACAAGATCATTGCAGGCCTGAAAGAAACACTGAAAACGTCACGACCTCTCATAACACTGGAAATGGCCGGTGACGATAAATGGTCAGAAAACAGAAAAATATCATCTGACCTATTACTCAAAGCGAACTATGAGTCATACAATATGTCTGATTCTGGTTTCATAGAAAGATGCGATATAAAATCCTCTTATACATACACAAACATACTCTTTTTGCCAAGAGAAAAATTAAATCTAGTCAAAGATTTATTACAATAATCTATGATCATAATAAACCTGAAAGGCGGTCTTGGTAATCAAATCTTCCAGTACGCGACAGGAAGGGCACTCTCGCTGCGACAAAAAGATCAGAATGGCAGCGCTACGCAACTAAAATTGGACGTCGCAGGCTATGGAGAACATAACGGCATCGACACCATGCGACATTATTCCCTATCTACATTTAACATAAAGGCAGATATTGCGACCCCAGAGGAGATCAGAGCCTCCAAATATCCATACGGCATTATTTCAAAGGGATTGAGATTCGTTAGAGCGAAATCCTTTCATCAATACAATATCGGATTCAATGAAGAAATATTTGCCACAAAAAGAAAAGACCTGTATCTCGATGGATTCTTTCAAACACAAAAATATTTTATGGATAAGGAACAGCAGATTCGGAATGATCTAAAAATTATCGTTCCATTCAGCGCCAAAACTCTGAATATGAGCGGATTGATAAATAAAACAGATCACAGTGTCTCACTGCACGTCCGCCGAGGCGATTATGTTTCCGACCTGAATACCAATCAATATCATGGGACATGTGATGCTGACTACTATTCCAAAGCTATCGAATATATCACTTCAAAGATCGGCACGGGCATTCACCTATTTGTTTTTTCCGATGACATTGATTGGGTAATGGAAAATATGCTGTTTCAATACCCCACTACTTATGTTTCATCCCCTCTGATCCCTGACTACGAGGAAATGTATCTCATGAGTCTATGCAACCACCACATCATTGCCAATTCATCATTCAGCTGGTGGGGTGCTTGGCTCGACAAAAAAAGTGATAAGATTGTGATAGCTCCAAAAAGATGGACACAGAAAGACGAAAGAAATTACCGTGACATCATTCCTAATTCATGGATACGTCTATAGATCAATGCTACATCCACATGTGCCAACAAAAGAATCTTGGCAACCGACCAAACTCCCATGCCCACACAAAATCACCAATCAAATAGCGAGAAACGGAAGGGTGCGAGCAACACTCACACACCCAAAGTCTCCGTCATCATGCCCGCCTACAACCGCGAGAGATTCATCGCGGAGAGCATCCGCAGCGTACTGGCCCAATCATTTGAAGACTACGAGCTCATCATCATAGACGATGGATCGACCGACAAAACGACGGAAAAGGCCAGTGGATTTGGACATGACCCGAGGATCCGCATCATCAAGAATGAAAAGAATCTCGGCATCGCCGCAACACGAAACAGAGCCCTCTCCCTCGCTCGCGCCCCTTACATAGCTCCACTAGACTCTGACGACGTCTGGCTCGACAGAGAAAAGCTCCGAAAACAGGTGGAGTTCCTCGATGAAAATCCCGATTACGCCATGCTAGGCGGGGGCATCATGCATATCGACATCGATTCAAAGCCGTTGAAAAAAGTCCTATTCCCTATCTATGATTCGCTTATCCGAAACATCATCCTGCAATACAACCCATTCGCGCAATCGACATTGTTATATCGCAAATCCGCTGCGCTCGAAGCTCAGGGTTATTCGACGGAATACAAGATATGCGATGATTATGATCTATGGCTAAAGATCGGCAATAAGCATAAGTTCACCAATATTCCGCAGGTATTATCAGGATATAGGATTCACGGTGAAAATATAACAAAAAAGAAACGGCTCACTGTCGCGCGCGAGATCCTAGAGATCGTACGCAAGAACAGTCAAAAATATCCGAGACCTATGCTTGGAATAGCCAAGGCATATCTACGGATCTTGTTTGTTTATATACGCACTTGAGTAGCAGAGATCGATCATAATCTCTCACACCTGTCCTCTCAAACTAATCAACATTCAAAACGTTGCGCAATACGTCCTCAGAGATCTCTTCTGGATGATCTTTTGAAGGCGTAACTTTTGGAGCCGTTTTGGCAGAACTTTTTTTCATAACCGCCGCCAATGCATTCTTTAGGTCGCTCACATTCTGTTTCGTCGGCACTTTCGGATCTACCTTCGGCACGCGTGCTTCCACCTTTGGCGCAAGATTTGAAAGACTGACTGGCGCAAAAGGTTTGTGGACCGGTGCATGGATTGCTGCCTGTGTCGATACTTGGATTGGTGGCTGTGCTGGAGTCGATAGCTTAACGGATCCTGAAACGGAAGACCTGTGAGGAGGTTCCACAGAAACGACTTTCGGACTGAGCGACGGCGATTCAGCAGAATCGTGTCTCTGGACCGAAGGAGAACGAGGTGCAACTTCAGCAGAAGTCGACACCATTCGTTTCGGGGGAACTTCCTCACGGGTCTTGGCCACCACAGGATTGTGGAATCTGATTACCGCCTCCTCCACTTCCGCTCTAGGTCTGGAGAATTGCTCACGTGACGCCGCGATGATGTCTTTCACAAATGAATGATCTGGATGCGATATCGGTGGCAGCGTAGTCGCGGAGAACGGAGCTGATGATAGGCCATCGATCATCAATTTCAGATATATTTGCGCGAAACCGAGGTTGACCAGATCTTCGATGACGAATTGCGGAGCAAACTCCTTTTCCATGAGCTCTGCATCCGTAGCGCCGACGCGAAATGCGATCATCGTTCCAACGTTGCCGAAAACTGCCGGACGCACGATCTCATCCATCTGCTCGACATACTGATGAGCGATCGTCAGATTCAGTTTGTATTTGCGAGCTTCTGATAGGATATCGGCGAACGAAGCATTGGCGAAATTTTGAAACTCGTCGACGTATAAGTAAAAATTTGGCAACATCTGCATCGTCCTATCCGGAACATCAGCTCGAGACATAGCGGCGAGATAGATCTTCGTCACCAATAGACCTCCGAGAAGCTTCATATTCTCATCGCCTATCCTTCCCTTTGACAAGTTGATGATGACGATCTTTCTGTGATCGATCGCTTCGCGGAAATCAAATGACGACTCAGACTGACCGATCATGTTGCGGATGAGCGGATTTGCGGTGAATTGACCGACTTTGTTCTGTATAGCTGGTACTGCTTCTGCCGCTTGTCTCTCGGTATAATTGGCAAATTCTTTTTGCCAAAAGGCTTTTACGGAAGGGTCCTTGATATTGTTCACGACTTCTGTTCTGTACGCTTTATCCGAAAGCATCCTATTCACACCGAGCAATGTCGCGCCTGGATATTCGAGGAGGGCGAGCAAAGTATTGGTCAAAATATATTCCATACGAGCGGACCAGGCGTCCTCCCAGATCTTCTTGAATGTACTCATGAGTCCCGATGACACTAGATGACGCTTGTCTGGATCGACTGATTCGAGCACATTAAATGAGATCGGGTGCTCGATATCGAATGGCGCGATATATATCACATCTCTGATACGCTCCTTGGGGACATATTCGAGCATGAGGTCGGCAGTCTTTCCATGTGGATCGATAAAACACATCCCCTCGCCGTTTTGGATGTCTTGCACGGCCATATTCTCGAGCATGGTGGACTTACCCATACCCGTCTTTCCGATCACATAAACATGTCTAGTTCGATCCTTGGCTTTGATGCCAAATTTCACTCGCTTGTTACGAGCGTCAGTCTGCGCGAAATATGTGATGCGATTTTCGTCCATGGAATGAGCTATGATCAAACATTTTACTTATATAACTTGGAAATATTGTACCATATATAAATCAAAACCCCCACAAGCTCCAGAGATCGAGTTTGTGGGGGCCTTATTAAGTAAACAACCTTTTCAAGCAACTATCGGTTATGCCGTGTTGACAGGCATCACCGCCGATCTTTGCTGGACTGCGGCCACGATCATCCAGCGCGAAGCTGGACGACGACTATCGATCAGATCGGCGTTTTTACCGAGAAATGCGCCGAGTTCAGCCTGGTCTTTAAACCTACGACGTGACCCGAGCACTACTGATGCTTGAGCTCCATTCAACTTTGCCTTACTTCCGTCGAGCAATGTTACTTTTGCCATATGTTGTTTTCTTCTTTTGAACTACGATTTATCACGCACACCGTGAGGAACTAAAAGACTGGAACGGTTTACGCGAAGACAATTTATCCAAACAAAATACTACCACTTATCTGGCATTACGCAAGATGTGTATAAATCATGTATAGATCAGTTAATCTCCGCCGTACTACTCCCCTCCTTTGCTACGAAATCATTCTTATCATAGATACAAGCCGCATCCCACAGCATCCAACTGGACAATCCGACATCATTGGTCGCCTGTATCTGTGCACGAACCATTGCCGGAGTATAAGTGGCTCCAAGATCAAAAGCCTGAAGCCATGGACGTAGTTTTGACGGTGAAGACGAAGCGGCGATAACACGATTCACTGCTGTCATCATCGCGAACTTTACGACATCATAAGGATGTATCGCCGGTTTCTCAAAACCGAGATATCCAGTCGAAAAATGTGACGGATAAACCATCGGCGACACATAGTCAAAATATGGCAGAGCATCGGTAAGGACTTGACCGATGCCCAGATCGTCATTGGAACTCGTCGTGAGACCGAACAGGTCAGCAGATAACGGAACTGACGTCGAGGCCAGTTGTTCGCGCAGATACAAGAAAAAATCGTGCATCACTTCTCTACGTGTTCTCCCATTACTCCAGGAGTAAGAAATGTCTTCGAGATTACCGTCAGAAGGATACCTGATATAATCAAAATTCAATTCATCGAAGCCCAGAGCATACGACTGTTCACCTATCGCCACTAAGTAATCCCACACAGGCTGAGCCCCAGCATCCAACCATTTCACGCCCTTGTAATCTTGCCAGATTGCGCCCGATCTCGTCTTGACCGACAGCTCTGGATGATTTTTTATCAGGAACGAATCCTGGAATGACGAGATACGCGCAATGACATAGATGTTTTTCTCATGCAATCTCATGATGAAATCCTTTACATCAGAAATACGATTTTGCGCAGAACCGATCTTTATGAGTCGCGGATCGTCAACTGGAAAACTTATCCTGCCAGAGAAGTCCTTGACATCTATGACGACCGCGTTCACTTCAGTAGTGTCAACGAGATCGAACAGATGTGCACGAAATTTCTCGTTACCAGCCGCCCAACTGCTCATGTATACCGCTTTCAATGGATCAGGCGTCCTCATATGAGTGACGATCTCCTTTGGCGTCGTTGTTGATACGATCGATGTCTCGGGTATATATCTATACTTAACTTTTCCCAATGGCAAGATCGAAAAAATGACAACAACACCGACAAAGATGAGGCATGCACCGAGTAGGATCGCCACGATACGTGTAGCGCCGGTGTCATTCCACAATTTTCTCATTGTGTTTGTTCTGTATTTGGGTTTGTAATAGTCGCCGTCTCCCCTCTCTTGTAATCCATATATGGTAATGATCGAGCGTCAGGAGTTTTCACTTTTGGCATCATACGATAAGCGATTCCTAATATGACGATACCTGCAACAAAAGTAAAAAATTTATCCCACGCACTAGGAAAACCGAGAAATTGAATGGCAGCGATTATCACACTAACTATCATGATGACCTGACGTTTAGACATGAGTGTTCACATTGTACAGTCAAACAATGATTTGTGGAAGACCGCCAACAATGATAGTATAGCGGCAGAAAGGAGGTAAGCTAAAATATATGCCAAGCCCGTGCACATACACCTCATTTCTATTAGAGGTGACCGAAGTCAATGCTGGCAAATCTGAACTTATCACTTACGCCGGCCAAATTGAATCCGTACATTTCATTGGCTGCGATCGAATCCGACTGGTTGCAGTGATACCTATCGTGAAAATTACCGAGGTAACAAAGTATACGGGATCCACCGATGTTCCGAAAAAGCGACTCGACCTCATCTCGCATATGACACCCATCGAACGCGAGCTCAGGAAACCCAGTGCAAATGGAAGCAGCCTTCCACAGTACTGGAAGAGAGCGACGATGTTCGATGAGCTAATAACATTGTATCAAGATCTAAACGACACTGAGCGCGTCAAACAATGGATCGAAGAGGCGCGTACTGACGCATCGTGACCATCCCCTCGTCATCGGTCAAAAACTGAGACGGGGGTATTTTAATCTAACGATCTTTTATTTCAATGAAACGATCACCACGAACTCCCCTCTCACTTTGTCAGCATGAGAAATAAAATATTTTTCCACTTCCTCCGCCGTCCCACTGACTAATTCTTCGAAAATCTTCGTCATTTCACGGCATACTGTGATCTGTTTTGGCTGATTATTGACAACTTGCTCCCTCAGTGTTCCCAATGTTTTCATGATTCTATGTGGTGATTCATAAAAAACCATTGTCCTTTCTGAATCAGCGATCTCTTTGAACAATGTCTGCCTTCCTTTCTTGTGTGGCAAGAATCCTAGGAAAGTAAACTCCGCGCATGGAACACCGGCGATCGATAACGCCGCAGTTAGAGCCGACGGACCAGGGATGGCCTCTATCTTCACTGAGCCTTCCTCGATCTCTTTTGCTAGATCCCTCCTGATCTGACCCACCAATTCTGATCCTGGGTCTGAAATACTTGGCGTACCGGCGTCCGAGACGAGAACGATATTGTTTATTAGCTTTTCCGTCGATCGGTCAGTTGACTCACCACCTATTGAAGTCCTCAACATTCCAATGATCTCATCAACACGTGAGAGTTCGCTATGCATATGATACGACTTGGTTTTTACTTTGATATCATGTCTATCCAACAAACGTTTGGTCATTCGTGTATCTTCACAAAGCACCAAATCAGCCTCCCTCAATACACTCAAGGCACGAAGCGTTATGTCTTCGAGATTCCCTATAGGTGTCGCGACTACGGAAAATGTCGTCATGAAATCACATTACCATATTTGTGCTCTTCTGTTTACTGATTGCTGTTTACTGTTTGCATTTCTAGCACACATTTCTAGCACGTATGTCTAGCACGTATTGAGATTCTGGCAGTTTTGTATTAGACTGCAAACTATGAACACAAACACCATCATCATATACGTCACCAGAGAAATCGAAAGAGCGCTAGGCATGGAACCAAGTAAAAATTACCACATAGTTTCCAACAAGACGAAATATGGCGAGATCGTGCAGACACAATACCCAGATTTTGTCACACTCGTCGAACCGAATGAAAAAGGTCTCCTAGGTACGACTGACCTTTTGGCCCACGGAAACACGCTAGCTCTGATCGCTAGATTGAGATCAGGATCTACCGCGACGAGTTCGCAAATCTCCAGTGTCCAATCTCCGATCTCTATTCTCGTCTTCAAGAATACTATCCGTGTTGAGACATCAGCCAACCTTTTGACCTGTAAACTATTGAACCCCGCGGCATCACTCTCGGAGCGAGTCGAGAACAAGATCAGTCAGATTCGTTGGTTGGGTAATCTCGCCGCGAAGTATTTACCTCCGCACGCGGTCAAAGTCACCAAACAGATCACGTGGAAAGGTGAGAACCCGTTCATCATCCAGTGGAATCATGGACACACCGGCGATGGCACGATACTCATCAAAACTTTTGACGACCTCCGAGCTGTACAAGAAAAATTCCCAGAGAGGATAGCGCGCATCAGTGGCTTTGTCTCTGGGCCTTCATACACAGTGAACGTCATAATCACCCCAAATCGTATCTTGATTGGAAATGTGAGCTATCAGATAACGGGCATGCAACCATTTACGGATGGCTCATTTAGTACAGTCGGTAACGATTGGTCGTTAGCAAAAAAACTCCTTACAACAGATGATATACAATATATTGATAACATGACAAAGGAGATCGGTGCCCGACTCCAAGCGGAAGGGTGGAGAGGTCTCTTTGGTATAGACCTCATCAAACACGAAAAGAGTGGCCGCATATTCCTGATAGAAGTCAACGCGCGTCAACCAGCATCATCGACATTCGAGTCCGCGCTACAAGAGAGAGCTCGTGCGGGAGGAGCGAGAGGTTTGACTACTTTTGAGGCTCATGTCCGAGCGATCACTGGCCTCCCTATCGATCAAGACCTGATCCAGATCGATGGTGGCGCACAAGTCGTCCAGCGCGTGACAAAACATATCCAAGACATATTCGATGATGTTTCCGCTAAATTGCAAAAACTCGGATACACAGTAGTCGCCTACCAGAACACTGGATACAATGCCGACCTTCTCCGTGTCCAATCAGAAAAAGGCGTCATGGAAGATCACGGCTCGTTTAACAAACACGGCCAAGAGATCGCCGAGGCCATAAAAAGCGCGCATCTCAATCTCGCGGTATAATAGTGCCAATGAATACCAAAATACTTTCCAATCGCGCGCTCTCCATCATCGATCAATACAGACACTTCACTGTCGGCACGACTACGACATCTGTTCCGTACTTCAATAACAAGACGGCACGGTCACGGATAGCCTTGAGAACTTTCATCGGCAAAGGCAGTCCAAAAGAGATATTCGAAGAGGTAGAATCGATCATGACCAGGGACCATCTACCTTCAGACCAGTTATCAGATAAAACTCTAAAAAAGATATTGATTGACAGAAATATCGGCATAGATTGTTCCGGCTTTGCTTACTATATCTTGAATGCCGAATCACAGGAACTCGGTAGGGGCACCATAGACAAGCACCTTTCATTCATCAATTGCACGAGTATCATCGGCAAGATCCGTTGTTCCCTGCGTCCGATAGAGAATTGTGATGTTGCGACACTCGCCCACGACAAAAACAGCCTATTAGTCCCGATCGACCTGATCAAGCCAGGTGACATGATCACGATGGCCGGTCAGTCTGTGACCAACCAACCGACAGCCGATCGATCAATCGAGATTTTCGATAACGAACGTGACCATATCCTCGTTATTCATCAAATCGACTACCAGAATTTTACTCCATTCAAACTGTATTACTCACATGCCGTCGCCTATCCGGAAGATGGTATTTATGGTACCGGTATACGACAAGGCACCATTCAGATAGCTGATATGAGGAGACCGATCACAAATGCTCTGTGGGACGAAAATGGCAGGACCGGTGAGAACAACCGTCTTTTTATTCGAGCGACAAAGTCCAAAACTGAAGTTCGTAGATTGAAGTGGATGTGATAGATGTGGTATTGTATCCAACATGATAACGATATTGCAGGGCACGGCAGATCTGGCCTATATATTGAGTTTTGTGTTAATAGGAGCGGTTGTGGCCTTCATTTGGGCTCCTTTATTATCAAAGATCCTCTATAAACTGCATGTCGTAAAAGGTACAAAAACTGAGCTGGCAAGACTCGGTTCGCATTCATACAAGAACAATACGCCAGTCATGGGAGGACTACTCGTCATTCTGACAGTCGCGATCATCACTATATTCTTCAATTGGTCTCGGAACTTTACATGGGTTCCGATCGGTGTGATGCTCCTGTCTGCCACCCTGGGCGCGATCGATGACTTTATGAATATATATGGTCGCGAAAGATATTCTAGAAAATTGGGACACGTGATGAGACTGATACGTGTCCACAAAGACATCCGTATGCGTATCTGGTACATCATCACTTTACCTTGGACAGCCTTCAAACGCATGTCAGTTTGGTTTGGGTCGAGGCCTGGTAAAGGCATCTTTGTGCACGAAAAACTCATTCTCCAATTCATCGCTGGTACCCTGACAGCATGGTGGATCTACGCGAAATTGGGGCCTGCATGGCATTATATATATTTTCCTTTTGACATATCCATCGACGCGGGAATATTGATCATCCCTATCATCATCTTCATCGTGATGTTTACCGCTAACGCCGTGAATATCGCAGATGGTATGGACGGACTTGCGGGAGGGACACTTATCATCACATTTAGTGCCCTGACATTTCTTTCGTGGGTAAATGGTTTCGGTGAAATCGCTATCCTAAACGCCACAACTGTCGGCGCGCTCGTCGCATACACGTATTTCAATATCAAACCTGCTCGATTCATGATGGGCGATGTCGGCAGTTTGGGCTTGGGCGCGCTTCTCGCTGTGAATGCCATGGCGATCGGAGAAACTAGCGCCCTATTGTTCCTCGGTTTCATCTTTTATATCGAAGCGCTGAGCGTTGTCATCCAAGTCACTTCACGTTATATTTTCGGCCGCAAAGTCTTTCGCATGGCGCCTCTCCATCATCACTTCGAGCTCAAAGGTTGGAGCGAAGAGAAAACCGTCATGCGATTTTGGATCACACATTTCTTTTTCGTAATATTCGGATTCTGGATGGCACTTCATTGAAAGACACAAGACATGACTTACTTGCACTGGAACGAACAAACCATTACCGACTTCTCACCCGAGAATATCAACAAGATGTTCGTCGATGGCTATGCCTTCACTCGTCTCGGCCGTGGTGTCATGCAGCAGACTCGTTCTGTGCGCATCGATCTCAGAAAATTTGCCCTATCGAGCGAGAATCGACGTATATTGAAAAAAAATGAAGGATTCGCGATGAGATACACACATCTACCATTTCCGGTGAATCCATATGACTTTCGAATCGGCAAGCTCGCAAAAGATTTTTACTCAACCAAATTTGGCAATGGCATCATGAGTGCTCAAAAGATAAAAGAAATGCTCACCGATGTGACAAAGAGCAATTTCAATACTCTGATCTCATTCACAAAAGATAATGCTACTCTAGGATACGCGATCACGTACGTGGATAAAATATCTAGATTGATGCACTATTCATATCCATTTTATGATCTAATGAAATCACCAAAAGATATGGGACTTGGCATGATGACAGCGGCGATCGATCAAGCCAAAAGAGATGGACTCGAATACATCTATCTCGGCTCCCTGCAAAATCGATCAAGCCTATACAAACTCCAATTCGAAGGACTAGAATGGTTCGATGGCAAGACTTGGCAAACTGATGTTGAAACTATAAAAAGATTACTCTCATGAATCAGCTACCAAGAAAAATCCACGTTATCGGCATCTGCGGCGTCGCCATGAGCGCGATCGCTATCGCCCTGAAGAGACGCGGTGTTGTCGTAACCGGCTCCGACAAAGGCTTCTTCCCTCCTGTTTCAACAGAGCTTGAAAAACAAGGTGTGACTTTTTATGCCGGTTGGCATCCGGAAAAGATGGTAGAAGGAGGTATGCCTGACGCCGTCATGGTCGGATCCGCTTCCGGTAGCCACAATCCGGAGACTGTATACGCCAAGGAACACAACTTACCTATGTTCTCATACCCTGAAATCCTCGGGCGATATTTCGTTAAAGAAAACTCCATCGTCTGTTCCGGGACTTGGGGCAAAACTTCTTCTTCGGCACTGCTTTCATTCATATTGAATGAAGCGCAGATGGACCCAAGCTATATGTTTGGCGGTATTTCGTTGTCACACGATTCGTCAGCAAAATTGGGAGACTCCAAGTGGAGCGTTTTCGAAGGCGACGAGTACAAGAGTTCCCCAACAGACCAGCGCGCAAAATTCTTTCATTACCGGCCGACTCATCTGCTTTTGACGGCCGTATCCTGGGATCATGCAGACTTGTATCCGACAGAAGCGAGCTACTTCGAAGCCTTCGATAAATTATTGGCGATAATGGGTAAAGATGGACAGCTAGTCGCACGTGCAGGACAGGTTGGAATAGAGAGAGTGATCGGTTCATATAAAGGCAAGGTCATTACGTATGGTATCAGCACTCGGGATCGAGGCGCCGATTCGACATCACCAGATTTCACCTATTCAAATATAAAACAATCTTCCTCGGGCATGGATTTTAGCATTTCACATGGTAGTGATTCATTTCACATACATTCACCCCTTCTCGGAAGCTATCAAGCAGAGAATATCACAGGCTGTTTCGCGATGGCAACATCTATAGGTATTGGATCAGACAAGATCATCGATGCGATAGCCAAATTCAAGGGATTAAAAAGGAGAATGGAAAAACGTCTGGATGGTAACTCGACTATGAAAGGCATAACAGTCATCGATGATATCGCCCATTCACCAGAAAAAGCTGTGTCAGTTCTGGTGACGCTGAAAGAAATCTATGGCGGCAAAGATGGGGGAAAAATTATCACCATCTTCGAACCAAATATTGGTGGGCGCGAGCGAGCATCGGCTGCGAAATATGACGATGCTTTCAGAGATGCAGACCGAGTCATCATTCCGCGTTTAACTAAACTGAAAGTTGCCTCAGATGATTCGGCGGCTCCGATGGAAGGTGATGAACTTGCTGCAACTATTTCTAAAACACAAAAAAATACTATCTTTATTGATGACGACAAAGCTCTCGTCGAATATCTGATTTCAAATACGAACAAAGGCGACGTGATCGCTTTTCTCGGCTCGCATGGATTCCGGGGGATGATAGAAGAGGTTGTAAGAATGATAGGTGGTCAAATGAACTAATCCCGCATCTCACCCTCGAACGACCGAGCACTCTTTGCGAGGGAGTGAGGGGGCAGATGTGGGATTAGTTCATGTACTATGACTACTCTCCGCAAATCATACAGACCACATCCCCATCAATCTCCCAACCTCGATAGACTGCTTGCATCGCCCCGACGACAGACAACGCGCTATTCGTAGAAATATCCAATCCTGTATTTTCGAAAACCATATCTCGCGCCGCGATGATCTCATCATTCGTCGCCACCCAAGCATTGCCACCAGTTTTTTTGATCAAAGACACCAATCTAGATTTGCGCATCGCCGTTCGGTCAACGATAGCGTCAGCTAGAGACTCTTCTTCTTTGCCATCAAAAATCTCCATTCCATCAGAGATCGGATGACAACCAGAGGTCTGCACGATATGGACCTGAACCGACTTCCCACCTCCTTTTCCATATCCATCTTTTGCACTAAAATACGTTGCTAGAGCCTGTGCTGTAGTACCGCTAGAAGTACCTACAAATATGGCTCCAATACCCTGTATAAGCCCCAATTCTCGCGCTAGAGCCTCGTATCCTATGAGAGCGCTGTCGTCAGTCGATTGGCGTAATCCCGTAGCCCCTTCCTGACTAGCTATAGTAAGCGCTTGAAGAGGCCTCTCCTTGATCAAAACACGAATATTTGCGTCCTCCAGGGCTTTCAGTTTTTCCAATTTATGTGGAGCGATATGATGTCCGACGAAGACAGAGAGAGATATTGGGGATCTCTCATTCAGCATCTTGACATGCAAAGCCGCGGCGAGTGCCGCATTACCTGAAGATGAAATAACGAAATCTTTCGACCCGCTAGCCACATATCGATCGATCATGGTAGGTATCGAACGGCCTTTGTGCGATCCGTATGGATGCAGGTCTTCGCGTTTAAAATACAATCCTGATAGACCGATGATTTTCGCGAGCGCTGGGTATTTTTCTTGTGGTGTGATCACGTCTATTATCATACCCTTGTAATCCTACACTTTTTCTATTATTATTGAAAGAACGCTTTTTATTTAGCGCATTAATAAAATCATGTTTCAACAAAATTTCAAAGCCATGAATACTCTACTCGTTTGTCCAGAATGCAAGAACACAGTTGATCTCTCTAAATATCCAAATATCACTCCCGGTATGGTCGTAGAATGCAACCATTGCGGCATGACTCTCCTAGTCAAGGAGATCGCCCCGGACGGCAACGTGAAGACAGAGATCGTTGACGAAGGAAAATAACAGAGAGAAGTCATCTGAGAGACCATCTGCAAGAAATTTATAGCAATAAATTTCTGAAGCCGAGAAAAAGTCCTGCAGGACTTTTTCGTGTCTCGAGGGTGACTTCTCTCTGTTATTTTCCGACAAACTACAAACTCCTCACAGCTCTCACAAACCTCTCCCCCCTTTCACGCCTCGAACCGTCAAAACCATATGCTTCAAAACCTGGACTAAATAGTACCCGATCGCCTTTTTTGGCGTTTTCCATGGCGAGACGCGTCGCCTCTTCTATCGAAGGTGCTGAGATGACATTCACATCTTTCATATTTCGCAGATACTCCCTCTCACGTATCGTGCCTGAACCTGGAACGAGAATAACGGCATGTGTATATTGCGGTATGACGGTAAACAATTCTTTATAATCACAACCAGTCTGCGCACCACCTAAGACCAGAACGAGATTTTTGTTCTCAGACAATGATTTTACCGCAACCTCCGTCGAGCATGAGACGACCGAAGCTGTATCATTATAGAATTCTACATTCTTCACCTTCTTAACCAATTCCATCCTTCCCTTCAGTGGTTTCCATGCCTTAAACATCCTTTCTGCAACATCATCTTCCACCTTGAACAATCGAGCGGCTTGCAGAGCGAGGGACGCATTGTCCTTATCGTGATCGCCTCGACCGACGAATTGCCACGATTCAGGAATGATGTTTGCTTTTGTACGAAGCATTTTGGCTTTTGGTTGTATCTTCAATGCGTGAATGAGATCGATCACTTTATCATTACCAATGATAAAGTTGTTATAAGTCTGATATTCGAGCAACTCGAAAGCGGCATCAGAGTATGTACTTTTGGTCGGAAGCGTCGTAAATATCACCACGTGTGGACTCATGCGCATAGCATGAAGTTCGATGGCCATCGGTTCTGTGACACGCATGAGGACTAGATCACCACTTTTGATCTTCTTCAAATGTGCCATCGTACCCTCGCCCGATTCTGGGTCGATACAATAGAGTTTTTGATCTCCGAATTCTCGACAAGCATGCTCCAACATCGGTGTTAACATCGAGACGACTGTCGATTTTCCACACATACCCAAGACCCCGATCACGCTGATTGGTGGTGCCTGTTTGAAAAATACCGTCTCCGGATATTCAACGGGGATCTTTTTAGCGATGACTTCTTTCAAGAACGATGAATCTCTCGGATATTCGTGAGACAAAATGATCATATCCATATCGAAAAGGTCGTCTACAGGTATAGATCCACAAACATAGTTAGCCAATCCTATAGAACGCAAGAAGATGAGATGACTCTTGAGTCTCGCTTCGCTTCGCAGGTCATAGATCGCTACAAGAGCACCTGCTTTGATGAGATATTTTACGTCTTCTACCATCTCACCAAATGGACCCAATCCGACCACTGCAACCCTCTTGCCTTTAAAGAAATCTCTAGATGCCATGATACCTACAGTTTACATGGAAAATGACGCATCTGCAAAGTAGCCTTCAAGACAAGTAGCCTTCAAACAACATTCAAGCGATCTCCACGACTCTATCAGTTTTCCGACATATCAGCACTTACTTCCCCATGATCCAATTCCTAACTCTGATCATTTCTTGCAACATTGCTTGGAGCTTTATACTGTCGTCGCTGGATACGTCCGCCTCGACCAAGAAATGCGACAGCCTCTTCATAAATACGCCATAGAGATCGTAGAAATAT
The DNA here is from genome assembly GCA_025355565.1 of bacterium. Taxonomy (GTDB): domain Bacteria; phylum Patescibacteriota; class Minisyncoccia; order Phycocordibacterales; family PALSA-1337; genus C7867-002. The sequence continues at coordinate 30,358 of JANXZK010000022.1, read as the reverse complement.
TCTTGTAATACCTTGAAATCTGTCTCGCTAAGTAATGCATTTTTTCCAATTTTGCGCCTACCAGGTCCGACAACCCGAATCTCACCATCATCTTTACCGAGCACTTCTCGTTTCTTACTCCTCGCCGCTGATTCCCTACCCTTTGACGATGGACCGTCCAATATCCGCAATATCTCCATCGGTCTCTTTATCCCATCGTACAACAATGAATCGTGATTCAATACACCTTCGAGCGAAGGTGAGGCTATTTGATAATCTCGCATAGATTTTAGTCAAAAGTCTGAAAGTTCAGATTTTATAAAGTCGACAAATCGACTTTATGAACTATACGAACTTTGCGACTCTATGGACTATTGAATAATGCTTACAAACCTATCTTTTGTGATGATGACATGATCGAGGACTGAGATACCCAAGATCTTCCCCGCCTGGACTAGTTGTTTGGTTATCTCGACATCTTCGTCACTAGGAGTGATCTCGCCTGATGGATGGTTGTGCGCCAATACTATTGCCGCCGCATTACACTCGATACCAGCGCGGAATACTTCTCGTGGATGGATAATGTTGGAATTGACTGTACCTATAGATATCACCTCATCCCGTATGATCTTGCTGTGACTGTTCAGGAACAATCCTCGTAGATGTTCTTTTGGTAGATTCCTCATATCTTGCAAATGATCGAATACGTCTCGAGCATTACGTATAGTCACAAAACCCGATTGGTTTTTATCACCATACCTTCGCGCTATTTCTCCCACCGCAACAATGACGCAGGCTTTGCCGATAGGGATATCTAGATCGCTCGATAAGCGCGTCGGATTTGTTTCGGCCAATATGGTCTTTTCCCCATATTCCTTCATGATCCGATTGGACATCTCGATAACGTCTTCCTTGGTCGAACCAGTGTTTAGCACCACAGCCACGAGCTCACGCATGGTGAGCGACTGTGGTCCAACTGACATGAGTCTCTGACGAGGCTTTTCCTCACTCGCGAGATCATGTATCGTGAGTATGTAATCACGATCAAAGGACCGATCAAGGAACATCGAATTGTCCACTATTTTGTATGCAGATCTTTGCATACCATAAGTATATATGAATCTCAGAATTTTGCGAGCAGATTTTCAACATGACTCGATCATCGCACATCAGATATCCATCATCCTCACAGCGTCTCCACCAAGACAACATTCGTCTCACTCGAATGTCCGAGCGGAATTCCCGCAACGATGATGACCTTATCCCCTTTCTTGACCAATTTCTTGTCCAATGTCACCTGGCGCACGATGTCCATGATCTCATCCGCGGACTTGAACGTCGGTGAAACCATAGGAAAACATCCGAAGGTAAGGACCATCTTGTTTGTATTTTGATCAGCATCGGAGAGAGCTAGGATCGATTCCGCTGGCCTATAGCGGGCGATCATACGCGCAGTGCGTCCAGATCGCGTGAGGGCGACGATGAGCTTGGCATTCAACGCATGTGCCATGCGAACAGCTGATTGTGATACGACATCAGTCACTCCGTGAGATTCGTTATACTCGGCGATCGTATCTCGAGTGTAAACTTCTTTCTCGACGCGAGTAGCCACGCGGGTCATGATCTCTACTGCTTCAACTGGAAATTTTCCGAGAGTCGTTTCTTCTGAAAGCATGATGGCGTCAGTACCGTCTATGATGGCGTTCGCGATGTCCGACACTTCAGCGCGAGTAGGAACAGGACTTTCGAGCATAGACTCCAACATTTGAGTCGCGGTAATAACCGGCTTTCCGACAGAATTACATTTATGAATGATCATTTTCTGAACCAATGGAACTTCCTCCGCCGGAATCTCGATCGCCAGGTCACCGCGGGCAATCATGATACCATCAGATACATCCAAGATAGCGTCTATATTGTTCAAAGCTTCAGGCGTCTCTATCTTGGCGATGATGTGAGCATTTGATCCAGCCTTTTCCAGAATCGAGCGTAATTCTATTATATCCTCCGCGCGACGAACGAATGAGAGCGCCACATAATCAACCTTGTTTCTGATCCCAAACTCGAGATCAGCACGGTCTTTTTCCGTAAGCGAGCTTATCGATAAACTGGCCCCTGGAACATTCACGCCTCGATGATCTCCTAGGGTACCGCCAACTTTCACAGTCGTCACGATATCATTGCCTTTGACTTCTATGATCTCCAATCTCTTCGTACCATCTTGGAGCATGATCGTGCCACCGATCTTCACCTCCTTCGGAAGACTCGCATAATTGACGAAAACCCTATTCTCATCGCCGACGCAATCATCCGTGGTCAAGATAAATGTTTGATCTTTCTTCAGTAAGATCTTACCGTCCTTGAATTTGCCGATGCGAATCTTTGGACCAGAAAGATCCTGAAGGATGGCGACGATCTTACCTGTGTCAGCCATGATCTTGCGCATAGAATCGAGCTTGTCCTGATGATCAGCAAAATCTCCGTGCGAAAAGTTCAAACGCATCACATTCATACCAGCATTCATGAGCTTCTTTAACATCTCTGGCGATCTTGTCACGGGACCGATAGTGCAGACGATCTTTGTTTTCTTTCCTAGATTCATAGATTTAAGTATAAGTTAGGGTATTTATAATCAGTAAACAGTAATCAATGAACAGTGAACGGAGAGATTAGCGGTTTTTGCTGTTCTCTGTTTACTGTTTACTGTTCCCAGGTGGGTACAATTTCGGATCTATCAACCTCTCAAAGCAATTGTACCCAGCTGTGTGTGCCCATGTCTCTCCCAGATTTCCACCACCTATAGGACGACTGGTCGGTTTTAATGGCTGGGAGTCCAGGCTACCACCAGCAAATGTGGCACCGTCGCCATATGATGAGAGCTTGAATGTCGCGCAAAGGTCAAATGTCCACGGGCTCTTTGAAGACGTTTTATTCACCGAGTATTCGTATGGTTTGGACGTTTCTGGATCCATCGGCACTATGTAGCCAGAGATCGGATCATTCAAAGCCTGGAGTGATGCCGGCAGTGTACCCGTCTTCTGCCAATAGCTGGTGATCTGCCATCCGAGACTGTTCAAGTCAATCATTCTCTGTTCATCAAATCTGATCGCTCTCTGCTTGCTTGGTGAACCGACTATGATAAATCCTGCCACTATCCCAGTCAAGACTAGGATGATGCCGACTATAGCCAATAGATCTTTGGCTATATTTCTAGTAGATCGATCCTTCGCGAGGATATAGTATGCGAATACTATAGCAGATATTATGAGAACGACCAAGACTTTAGAAATGAATCGAGTGCTGATCTCACCATTCAGATATGTATTTATTAGGATGATCACATCTACAGCGATCGTCACTCCCGTCGAGAATAGAGTCAGATATATTCGCCATCTCCTGATCCACAGATCCTTCTTTTCAGGTAGTTTCATGATGTCGCGACCTATCGATCTCTCCAATACGAACAATATCGGGACAAGGACGATCAGCATCGAGATAGGCCACGCGATAGAACTAACGTTAAAATAGTATTGCAACGCATCCGGTAGCACCCTATTTACCACTTCAAAAGCCAGATTGATAAGTGCGATGACCGATGCATACAATGCTATCGTCGCACCCAAATGAAGAAAAAAATCCTTGGGACTCGTGTGAGTATTTGTATTCATGCGAATATTTTACTACAAAATGCCCTCATTTCAAAATCAATGAATTATTGAACTCGGGGGTTACATAATTATTCACTATTCAACCCATTTTCTTCGTACATTTATAAATAAACGCCGGAGGCAAATTTCTCATTTCAAAACCTATAATTTTGGCATCGAATTCTCTGCGAACATGAGGCCAGCTGGCCAGAACGTATTGGAATTGCACATAGACACCGTCGTCTTTCATCCCTGATTTTATAGCATTAAATATCTGTTGACGAAAAGCTCTGTCGAAACTTCCAAGCGGTAAACCTGATATGACATAATTTGCCTTTGGGATGCCCATCTTCTCCAAAATTGCCGGAAAATTCACCGCGTCATCCTCGATCAAGATGACATTGCCCTCATCCACGCTTTTACGCAGATCGTCACGTAGGAGTCTCGCCAAGGCTGTATTGTTTTCAAAGACTACCAGTTTCGAATCAACGCACATATTGGCGATGATCTCTTTCGTAAATACTCCCGTCCCCGCGCCTAGCTCGACCACGACATCACCAGGAACGAGTCTGACTGGCTTTAGCATCCATTTACTCAATGATCTACTGCTAGGAAACAGAGCTCCTTGAGTCTTGAATCTCTTTAATGCTTCTTTTATGAAGGTAAAGGACATTTTGTGCTCGCCGTTTGGGCGATATTAGGACGGAATTAACTTATAATATGTTCGAGATACAATACTAATTTTGTTTGAGTTTTTCTATTACAGTCTTGAAGTTTTCCTCACTCATATCGCCGATTTTCCTACTCAAGCGGTGGGCATCTATTGGTTTGATTTGTGACAATATAGCTACACTTGTCGTGCTCTCATCAAATGGAAACGCAAAATAATATTTTCCTCGTTTTTTGGTTTTTGAGAGTGGAATAGCCCAACACACTTCATCAATGATCTTTTTGCCATTCCATTTATTAAAATTCTTTTTCATTAGCTTATTTTCTCAAATCTGAGAAAAAATATCAACATTAATTTAACATTATCGTTAAAAAAATATAAATGTTGTTTCTATATTCATAAAAATCATTGGTGCGCGCGCCAGGATTCGAACCTGGGACCCCGCCAGTATCAGTGGCGTGCTCTACCAACTGAGCTACGCGCGCATTCTAACTCTCATTATTATCACGATCCTATTTCAACGACCGATCGGAGGTAACTAACTTTGGAGTTGGATCAGAGCTGATACCTCAAATCAGTGCTTATACATTAGCAAAATCGAGCTTGAAATGCAAAAGAAGAATGAGGTTGGTCAAATAAAGAAGATGATCTCATTGTGGGCACGAGAGGATTCGAACCTCCATGGATTACTCCACACGCTCCTGAAGCGTGCGCGGCTACCAATTACGCCACGTGCCCAATATCGCAAAAACAATACGACACTCACTATAACGCTTAGTGATTATAGCGCCAAATGAGGACTTGTGGAAACGAAGTAGATATATTTCAATCATAAAAAAGGCCCGTGTGTTAAGCGGGCCCTCTCGACATTGCGACGGACTTATTGGCTCGTCATCAGTATCTTTACGCACCACCGAAATGGTGCGTCGTACCAATGGTGTGTCAGTGCCATGCCACCAGCGTAGAGTAATGTCCTCAACGCCCCGATGGCTAGAATCACTGACATAGCGCCGAACATCACCCTTGATGTCGACGAGTCATCCATTGCCCTGTCAAACCGATTTCTCCGACGATTCATGCTATTCCTTTCTTCTTAAGGTTTTCTACGAGACATCGGATGAGGAACTATATACCAGTATATCACAAGCCCACTACAAAGTCAATAGCTAGAAAATCTAGCAGGAAAATCTTTGAAAATCTTCTTATTTCTTTAGAGGCAAGCCGAGGTATTCTAGAAAAGCCAGAGTAGACTTTTTGTCACTAGATGTCGTAACGATAGTGATAGCAAAACCGAAAACATCCTTCAAATCTTCATCTGATGTCTCCGCAAAGATAGTGTGTTCCTTTATACCCATCGTATAATTTCCCATCACATCGACAGATGTTCGCGCGAGACCACGAAAGTCCTTTGTGCGAGGGAGAGAGATGTGGATCAGTCGATCGAGAAACTCACACATGCGCTTGCCGCGAAGAGTGATCTGATATCCGATAGGGTCACCAACGCGAGTTTTGAATGTGGCGATAGCTTTCTTCGTGGCGCGAATGGCAGGTTTCTGACCAGTGATGCGCGCGAGTCTATCAGCCATGATCTCGATCTTCTTTTTGTCTTTGATAGAACCGAAACCGCTGGAAATAACCACCTTGACCAATCGAGGGGCTTGCATCGGATTCTCTAGACTCAAAGAGACCTTGAGAGCTTTGAATGAGTCCTTATTCAATTCGTATACTGATCTGTATGACATGGTAGTTTATCGATATAAAATGAAAAATCAAAATGGAAAATGTTGTTTACGCAATCTTCACTGCTTTGCTAGCATCGAACGGCATCGCGATCTCCACAGTCTGACCTTTCTGACCCTCTTTGCGAGCTCGTTCATGCTTCTTTACCGTATTCACGCCTTCGACGACGATCTTGTTAATGCTCGGAAAAGCTTTGACGACTTTACCCGTCTTACCTTTGTCATCACCTGAAAGCATCTTGATTGTGTCTCCTTTTTTTATTTTCATGGTATTTATACTATCTCAGCCGCTTTTGAAGCGATCGTCTTATAACCAGCCTCGACTATCTCGCGAGGGATAGGACCAAAGACGCGTCCCGCGATAGGCTCTTTCTTGTCTTTCTCGATGATGACGACTGCATTCTCATCGAAACGGATGTATGAACCATCTCTGCGACGTGTAGGCTTGACCTGTCGGACGACAACGGCATGCAAGACATCTTTCTTCTTGATCGCTTTTCGAGGCTCTGCTTTTTGGACAGATAGAACGACGACTTCGCCCAACTCCGCATAACGCTTCCTGGTCGCGCCGAGCACCTTGAAGATGCGTCCGATCTTTGCTCCGGAATTATCAGCTATTTTGACTATCGTACGTGGTTGGATCATGATGGTTTAAAATGAAAAGTTATGCGATGACTCTAAATGCTTTCTTCTTTGATATCGGTCGACAAGCCTCGACTGTCGCCTTATCACCGATCTTCTTTGTATTACCCGGATCGTGAGCGAGGATTCTCGTCCTCTTGGTCATGAACTTGTGATATTTTTTATGCTTCTCAAATCTCTCCACAACGACGACACATGTATCCTTCATCTTGTCAGAAACAACAGCACCTGAAAATATCTGGCGTTTTGGCTTGGTTTCAGTTGTCTGTGACTTCGTCATGTGGTGTTAGATACTACTTTACTTTCTGCTATTTGTCTATACTCGATGTACATTTGCTAGCTCTGTCATGATCCTCGCGATGTCCTTTCTCACTCCGCGACCTTCCTTGACGTTCTTGGTTTTGGCACCGGCGGAACCGAATCTGAACACACGAAGAGCCTCTTTCTTCTCCGTAAGGAGTCTATTTAGGTCAGCGACAGGCTTATTTTTTATTTCTTTGAATTTCATGTTTTTTGAGTCAAAAGTCTTTAAAGTCTACGGAGTCATTAGTCGATTACACGCGCCCAACCACCTTCGTCTTTACTGGTAATTTCGTACCAGCTTTTCGTAGCGCCTCAGCGGCGACCTTCTGCTCGACACCGTCGATCTCGAACATGATGCGGCCAGGCTTGACTTCAGCGATAAAACCTATCGGATCACCCTTCCCTTTTCCCATTTTCACTTCGGCTGGCTTCTGTGTAAAAGGATGATCAGGGAAGATGCGGATCCAGACTTTGCCTGACTTGGTCGCGTAACGTGCCATGACTTTACGAGCGGCTTCGATCTGGTTTGAAGTGATACGCGAATACTTCATGGCTTTCAAACCATATGAACCGAAAGCCAGCTTTACACCACGAGTATCACAATGTGACATCTCCTTGTCTGGATGCGTACGCATAGTGAACCACTTGCGATGTTTAACTTTTTTTGGGAATAACATGGTAGTAAATCGATGTAAAATTGAAAAGTCTAAATGGAATATGATGTCTATTTTGCGATTGCCTGATCTTTTTTGAATATCTCGCCCTTGTATATCCAAACTTTGATGCCGATGTCTCCATAGGTCATATGAGCCTTCTCACGAGCAAAGTCGATATCGGCACGCAGAGTCTGTAGTGGGATCTGACCTTTCTTGAGCTCCTCTGTACGAGCGATCTCCGCACCACCGAGACGGCCTCCCAGACGGATACGGATACCTTTCACGTCTCGGTTGGCCATGACTTTCTCGATCGTAGATTTCATCACACGGCGGAATGGCAGACGCTTCTCCAGAGACTCTGCTACCATCATAGCTGTGATAGCGGCGTTCGACTCAGGGCTCCTGACTTCCTCGATGTCGACTTTCAGTTCCTGACCGGCGACGACGACATCGTTCGTACGCAGGAGTTTCAATATCTTCTCGCGCAATCTCACGACTCCATCTCCGGACTTGCCTATCAACATTCCTGGACGTGAAGTTTTGATGATCACGCGGAAGACTTTCTGACTGCGTTCGATGTCCAATCCACCGACATAGTTGGCGCGCAACTCCTTCTGTAGGAATTCACGGATGATGAGATCACCCTTGAGAGCTGTACGATATGATTTGTCCACCAAAAACCAGCGACTCTTCCAATCGCGAATGATGCCTAGTCTATGGGAGTATGGATGTACGGTGTGGGACATTGTAGTAATTGGTTATTTAGCTTTAGACGTTTCGTCTGCCTTCGACTTTACAGACTTTATGGTCTTTAAAGTCTCATGACTTTTGGACTTCTTCATCTTTTTCTCCCCTATCGGTGCAAGGGTGATCGATACATGGCTCGTCCTCTTCTTTATAGGATACGCTGAACCACGTGCCATCGGTCGACTACGCTTCAAGACGTAACCTTGATCAACACGTATCTCCTGTACAAAGAGCATGTCTTTTTCGATCTTGTGATTGTGAGACGCATTTGCTATAGCAGAGGCGAGTAGATCCGAGAGCGGACTGGTCGCTTTCTTGACTGCGCCAGTCAAAATATTCTCAGCTTGAACAACACTCTTGCCTCGGATCATATTCGCAACCAAGCGAACCTTGCGTGGTGATATTCTGTAGTTTTTCAGTGAGGCGGTGATCATGGTAGATATAATTATGCCTTCTTGACAACTGCGGCTGTAGCGGCCTCCTTGGCGGACTTTGCGGCATTCATCTCGGCCTCCTTGGCCTTCATCTCGAGTTCCTTTTGCATCTTGCCTCCGTGTCGTACGAACTTGCGCGTAGGTGAGAATTCACCGAGGCGGTGTCCTACCATATCCTCTGTCACGAAAACGTCCACATGGATCTTGCCATTATGGACGCCAAAAGTAAATCCAACCATCTCTGGAGAGATCTGTGAGCGTCGTGCCCATGTCTTTATAGTTCCAGCTGATGCAGGCTTCTTGCCCTCGATCTTTCGGAGCAATCGTTCTTCAACATATGGGCCTTTTTTGAGTGATCGTGACATTGTATGAATCCTATAATTCGATGATGAAAATAAGCCCTCGTGAGCTCATAAGCCATGTTAACAGAGCCATCTTCTGAAGTCAAGGAATAGTCTGACAGGAATAGTCTCCTACATTAACCCTCATCTACCCTGAATCAATCTCATCATGAATGTGATCGTGTCTTTCCCCATCTTTATAAATATCTTGTACATGTTTTGATCATTATCTTAACATAAATTTTGCGTAAAAAGAGCGACATGTTCTTTGCCGCCCTTTCCTGACTTTACAGACTTGCGATTAGCTTGCTGCGGTCATATTCTTCCCTGGCTGACGGCGAGAAACGACGAAAACATTTGAATATTTCTTTGATCGACGCGTCTTCTGACCTTTACCTGCCGGCTTGCCCCACGCAGTTTTCAGACGGCGTAAACCACGACCAGTTCTCTGTTCTCCTCCACCATATGGGTGATCAACTGGGTTTTGAGCAGAACCGCGGACTGTAGGACGGATACCCATCCAACGTGAACGTCCAGCTTTACCGATCGTAACGAGACGGTTCTCTTCGTTAGAGACGGCACCGATAGAAGCCCATGCGTCTTCATGGATTTTCCTAACTTCTGTAGAAGGCATCTTGATATGTGTATAACCTGCATCATTAGCGATAACCTGACCGAATGATCCTGCCGAACGAACGAGCTTGGCACCACTACCTGGTTTGACTTCTATATTATAAATATAAGTACCAACTGGGATCTTTTTAAGAGGGAGCCTATTTCCCGTCTCAATAGGCGCATTTTCAGAGACGATGAACGAATTGCCGACTTTCATGGTCTTTGGGAGCAATACGTAGCGCTTCGTTCCGTCTTTGTAGTTCACGATACCGATGTATCCTGTACGGAATGGATCGTATTCGACTGTCTTTACTGTGGCGATCTGGTCTTTCTTGTCATACATGAAATCGATCATGCGGTAGAGCTTCTTGTGTCCTCCACCCTTGTGGCGGACAGTGATACGTCCAAAAGCATTGCGACCCATATCGCGTTTGAATCCGACAGTGAGAGCCTTGTACGGCTCGCTCGCCGTCAGATATTCCCTGAATGGCAAAACTGTCATGTGTCGGCGAGATTTGGTTGTTGGTCGGAATGTTTTCATGTTAGTTAATAGAAAATGGAAAAATTAAAATGGAAAAATGGAAAATTATACAAAATCGATCTTATCACCCTTCTTCAATGTGACGATCGCCTTCCTGATGCCTGACACCGTCCCACGACGACCTTTCACAAAGACGTTCTTCGTCGGTGTATTCAAGACAGTAATCTTGATCGGTCTGACTTTGTATAGAGCATTCACGGCATTTGAGATAGCCTGCTTGTTGGCGCTCTTTGAGACTTCAAAAGTATAACGTCCGCTCTGACTCAATATACCCGACTTCTCAGTGACTCGAGGACGGATGATGGCCTCTGAAGCATTGACAACGACATACTTCTTGGCACCCTTTGCGACCGCGCTCTTTGTCACAACAACTGACTGCTGTAGCTTGTCGTCTTTTCTTTTTTTGGATCCGAAGATAGCCATGATAGTTAATGTAAAATGTAAAATTATGATTTTGATGCTGTCTTTGATGCGATCACTGTGGCCTTACCGGCAGTCTTTGCTGTCAATGCCTTCAATGATTCTGCGGGATTCATGATGATGAGGTATGTGTGATTCAAAACTGACACTGGATTTATGTTGCGGAATTCCTCGACCGAGATGTTGCCAAAATTCTGGAAACTCTTCTCTATGGCACTACTCTTCACATCCATGGCGACGATAGCGGTGTTCTGTTTCTTCGTCGAGAGCTTTTCAAAGCCTTTCACGGTAGAGAGCGCTCCCAAGATGCTCTTTGCCTCCTTGGTCTTTGGCGTCTTCAAGTCAAATGAATCGACGAACAAGATCTCGCCTTCTTTGAATTTCTTTGACAAGATAGCATAGAGAGCCTTGGCACGCGCTTTCTTGTTGATCTTGCGATCAAAGTTCTTGTCGTTTCTAGGACCATGCGCAACGCCTCCACCTACCCAGATAGGAGAACGCGAGGATCCGTGACGTGCGCGTCCTGTGCCTTTTTGCTTCCACGGTTTCTTTCCGCCACCACTCACCTCTCCGCGAGTCTTTGTATGGGCGATATTGTTGCGTGAGTTGCTATTCATCAGGCGGACGACTTCGTGAACTAGGTCCGCGTTCCATGGCACACCAAAAATACTTTCAGGAAGCTTTGTCTTTCCTACTGGTTTACCGATCTGATTGTATATTATTGCTTCCATGAAATTAAATGAAGGTTTAAAAGTTAAAATTGAAAATGTTTTTTCGATATTATTCGTGTGATTTTCTATCCTGAGATTTCAATTTTACATTCCTACTATCTCCACCAAGCTCCCCCTTCGACCTGGAACTGCTCCAGAAACATACATGACTGAATCCTCGGCGTCAATGTGCGCGACGGTCAGATTCTTCACGGTGATCCTATCGTTACCCATCCTTCCTGCCATGCGCATACCGACTGGTACGTGCGTACGCAAGCCTCCTCCGATCGAACCAGGCTCACGCTCCGAGTGCTTCTGACCGTGCGACCTAGGACCTCCATGGAAGCCGTGACGTTTCACCACACCCTGGAAGCCTTTACCTTTGGAAGTAGCACTGACTGCAACATTATCGCCTAGTTTGAATTGCGCGAGCTCTATCTTGTCGCCAACTTTGAGGGACGGAGCGTCCATGCGGAATTCGCAGACAGATGCAAACGAGCCCATGTCCTTCCACTGACCCTTCTGAGGCTTAGCGATCCTGTTCGGATTCCTCGTACCTTCGCCGACCTGGACAGCTTCGTAACCATCAGTATCTTTGGTGCGTACTTGGACGACGACATTGCCGCGGATATGTATCGCTGTAGCAGGAATAGCCTTGCCAGAAGCATCGTAGATCTGCGTCATATTGAGTTTTCTTCCTAGTATGAATTTCATGTGTTTTTGTATTGTAAAGAGACGGGATATGCATGTCTCGTCTTTTCACTTTCAAGCTACTTACATCATCTTTACATCTATGTTCACTCCTGACGGCAAACTCATGTTGGTCAATGCCTCGATCACCTTCGGATTCGGATTCACGATGTCGATCAACCTCTTGTGTACTCTCATCTCGAACTGCTCTCTCGAATTCTTATCGATGAATGAGGAGCGGTTGACTGTGTACTTCTTGATCTCCGTTGGTAGTGGTACCGGACCATGTATCTCCGCATCATATCTCGCGGCGGTGTCCATGATCTGTTTCAATGATGCGTCCAGTATCTTGTGTTCATAAGCCCTTACGCGTATACGGAGGCGTGATATATCTCCGGCCGCCTTTGCTTTCTTTACACGAGGGGCTCTTTTTTTAATTGTGTCTTTTGTAGTGGGCATTGTTGTTACGCGACGATCTTCGTGACGACTCCTGCGCCGACTGTCTTACCTCCTTCACGGACTGCGAAACGCTGCTTGTCCTCGAGAGCGACTGGAGCAACGAGCTTGACCTTGAATGTGATCGTATCTCCAGGCATGACCATCTCAACTTTCTCTGGCAATGTTACTTCGCCTGTTACGTCCGTTGTGCGGATGTAGAACTGAGGCTTGTAGCCTGTGAAAAATGGTGTATGACGGCCTCCCTCTTCCTTCTTCAAAATGTAGACTTCTGCTTCGAATTCTGTATGAGGCTTGACTGAACCGATCTTGGCCAAAACTTGACCACGAGATACATCATCCTTGCCTGTACCGCGTAGAAGGAGTCCTGCGTTATCACCGGCCATACCTTCCTTCAATGACTTGTTGAACATCTCGATACCGGTAATGACTGTCTTTACTGTATCCTTGAAACCGATGATCTCGACTTCCTCACCAACCTTGATAACTCCGCGCTCGATACGACCTGTAACCACTGTTCCGCGGCCTTCGATCGAGAAAATGTCTTCGATAGGCATGAGGAATGGCTTGTCGACTTCACGAACTGGTGTCGGGATATAGGTGTCGAGAGCATTCATGAGCTCGTCGATCTTCTTTGACCATTCTGCATCACCGTTCAATGCATTTGATGCTGAGCCGCGAATGATCGGAACATTCTTGCCATCGAACTTATTCTTTGTGAGAAGTTCGCGTACTTCTTCCTCGACAAGATCGATAAGGTCTGTTTCTGGCACTAGGTCACACTTGTTTAGAAAGACGACGATCTTTGGAACACCGACTTGGTAAGCTAGGAGGACGTGCTCACGTGTCTGTGGCATCACGCCATCTGTTGCTGATACGACGAGGATAGCACCGTCCATCTGAGCGGCACCTGTGATCATGTTCTTGATGAAGTCAGCGTGTCCAGGACAGTCGATGTGCGCATAGTGACGAGTCGGTGACTCATACTCTACGTGTGACAGAGAGATAGTGACTGTCTTTGTTGCATCACGGACTGTTCCTCCCTTTGTGATATCCGCGTAAGCTTTGACATTTGCTAGACCCTTCTTTGATTGGACGGCCAAAATAGCGGCAGTCAAAGTTGACTTCCCGTGATCGATGTGACCAATAGTTCCCACGTTTACGTGAGGTTTCGTACGATTGAATTCTGCTGTAGCCATAATATTGTTTTAGTGCTCCAATACTTGAATGGTATCGTTCGAGTGCGTGAGCCGGGGACTCAAGCGACAGTATTCAAATCTTCGGAGATAAATTATTATTAGATTATTAAAAACGCTTTATGAGCGCGTGAGAGTAGTTTAGCATAATGATGCTTATTAAGCAAATTTTGGGTGGTTGCGAGACCGGTGAATGCGGGACCATTGACTCCAGCTATATTTCTGCTAAACTTAGCTCATAAGGATTGATTTTGATGTAGTAAGTCCCCCTGGTCTACGACCGTGATCATATGGATGCAACCGGTGTTGAGGGAAACGAATAGGGGTCCCTCCAGAACCAATCTTGCTTTGCAAAATGCAGAGATTCTACAAAAGACCTTTAATAGAGGTCTTTTGTCGTTTAATGTATATGATCCAATTTTCTGTGACCAGATCATTCATTCATAACACTGATAAAATATAACTCATCATTTATTTGTACGATCACGATTCGAATGGCCTGTCCTTCAATATCTCCTTTAACTATGTGATACCTCTTGTCGGTGTGAAATTCATTTGCAACCTTGAGTACCCTTACAGCTAAAGGCAAAAGTCTGATACGTCTGGCCAAATCATTGAATGGTCTCGGTTTGTGATTCTTACTGATCTTCACTAAACTCCTTTCTTATTATGGCGGCTCAACAAAGGCATAACCATAGGAAAGGAATTGTGTGATTGTCAGTAATGATCGAATGATCGAATCCTCGACAATCAAAGTGAACTTGTTTTCCACCAAACGCAGGACATGTAACAGAGCCTATTTTGTAATCGTCTTTTTTTGCTTTTTTAATGAATTCTGCCAGGGTTTTTTCATCCATCGAGTAACCATAACAAAACGATGATAAAATCCTAATGAAAAAAGAATCAAATTTTGATAAATAAAGGATAAAATTTCAGTGAACAGATCCAGCCAGAAAATACCTCGCGGATTAATAACTCTATGTAACAGACAGTAACCATCGAAAACATTTTTGTAATATTCAGATGCAATTTTAACGACAATAGAATTCACATAAAAGGAAACGCCGCATCTCCGAAGAAATGCGGCGTGCCATGAAACTAGATAAAGAACTCGAGCTTTAAGGTGCGAAACCTCTTAGCCTTTGCCTCCACCACCGTACCAACTGTACATCTCCCAAGGCAGGAGATCGAGGCCGATGGGCACGATATGGAAACTGCCGCCTGGCAATTTCACATCAACACCGATCTGGCCGTCAGGCACGCTGACTGTGGTCTTCTTGCCGGTTGATAAGTGTTCAATTGTGTATCCCTTTGCGAAGTCGCCTTCGCTCGTGGTCACTTCGATGTAGATGTTGTTGACGCTCTTATTGTAGGTCGGCGTCAATAACGGCACCTTCCCAAAGCCCTGGTAGGAGTATAGGTTATACTTCAGCGTCCACTGATCTACCGACGTCCGGAAATCTTCCGAATCAGTAATCAATGCCCGAACGAGAACATCCGTAATCGGCACCTCCGTGTTGCTGCTGACGTCGTACGCCTTTTGGAACCACCAGAAGTTCCCAGCTTTATCCGGAACCATCCAGGTGAGAACTAATATCCCCTGACCGGCGAAATCTGGGGGATACTCGAATCCTTGACCCCAAGTTACCGGCAGATCCATGCTTTGGAACTGACCAGCATTGTTGGTGTAGACCAGATGAGCGGAAGTAACGTTGGTCATAGTGACAAACACATTCCCGACCAAACGCATACTGACCTGCTCGGCCCAGTCGGGGAGAACATAGCCTCCACCCTTCCCAAGTTCGGGTTGTCCGCCGGCATAGCCTTCGAACAACGCTTTGGGTGCCACGGCGTTAACACCAAGGTAACCTTGAATGGCGTCGTAACTTGCCGTGTCGTAGAACTTCACGGCAATTGTTATCGTCGCCCTCGTGTCCACCACCCGCACGTCCCACCAGTTGTTCGTGACGATGCCCATGATGTCCTCGAGTGTCTTGACCGTATTCGTGTAGGAGAAAAAGGCATTCGGCAACCAGGAGTCGGCGCTGCCGTCAACCTGGATGTTAACCCTTATCCCCTGGACCTTCTTGAACTGACTGGAAACCAATTCAGCGTGATTGGTGATCATGCTGAGATCGGCGACCGGAGTCGGCGGCGGGACCGGATTGGGCGGCACCTGAGCAAACGCGCAGAGACCGACCAGGATCGCAACCGTGACTAACAATACCGACAGAACCGATTTAAACGAATTCTTCATTATTTATCTTTTCCTTTCTTTTTTTGTTTTACCGTTTTGTTGCTTGTTTTTCCGACACTATCAGTGACGCGCACCGGCGAAACTGATCTTCGCTACATGGATGCGCAGCACATTGCTACCAACGACTTCGTTTGTAACGGTCATTTGAACCGCCGCATCCGCAGTGCTGGCGACATTTTCTACTTCCACTGCCGCAGTCTGTGTGCTGGCATTTTTCCAGCCGATCACCAAAACCGCCACAGCGAAACCGAAGGCTACAAGGCCGATTCCGACAAGAATTCTTTTCATCTCAAAACTCCTTCATAATTGGTATGTGATTGTGTAGAACTTAAAAATGGCCTACTTGAGCCACTGGGCAACAGTATAGCACATTGCGGCATTTTGTCAAGCTATCTTTGACAAGGCCATAAAAGTATACTGAGAGTATGCTAAATCCGCTCACATGGCTTTCCAGACGTCGATTCCCTTACGAACCGTTAGTTAAAATCGAGATCAGCAGGCAGGCACTCATCGATAACCTAAATGAGTTCAAAAAGCTCTCTCCGAAAGGGGGCATAGCGCCAGTATTGAAGAGTAACGCCTATGGCCACGGACTCCTCGAGATCGCTTCCATCCTGGAGAGGTATAGACGAACATCGAATAGAGCCGACAACAGCGATGATAGTCGGGGGACTATCCCCTTTTTCGTCATTGATTCATATTTTGAAGCCGTCGCTCTCCGATCAGCTGGCATAAAAACCCCATTGCTCTTGATCGGCTACAGCCGCCCGGAAACTATCATCTCCTCCAAACTCGATAATGTCTCATTCACGATCTCCAGTCTCGACGCATTACAGAAAATAGGAGAAACCGAGCATCCGATCATGATCCACCTGAAGATCGACACGGGCATGCATCGCCAAGGCATCCTTCCCGGAGAAATACAGAGAGCGATCGAATTGATGGCCAACAATGTCGATATCGTACTCCGAGGCATCTGCTCGCATCTCTCGGACGCCGACAATGATGACACCTCATTCACAGAGGGGCAAGTAAATATCTGGAACAGGATCATCATGCGATTGAAACATGAATTCCCATCGCTCGAATATACGCACCTCGCCGCGACTTTTGGCAGCCGCTTCACTCAGGACATCGATGCAAATGTTTTGAGATTGGGTCTCGGCATGTATGGACTAGTCGGCGGAGAGAGATTTCCAGAAAAAATGGAACTGAAACCTGTACTCGAACTGACCACGATCATTGCTAGCACGAAAAAGATCGGACGAGATGACAGTGTCGGTTATAGCAGAGCTTTTGCCGCAGATAGAGAGATGACGATCGCCACTATTCCCGTCGGATATTATGAAGGCATCGATCGTCGGCTTGGAGATCTAGGTGCCGTGCAAGTTGGCAATGATGATATCGAGTGTCCGATCATCGGCAACGTCAGCATGAATATGACCACTATAGACGTCTCGCACGTCGCGGGAGTCAGAGCTGGCGACAAAGTCACAGTATTTAGTAACGAGATCGATGACCCGAATTCTATCGCCTCTCTCGCCAAAAAGTGCGGGCTACTCCCCTATGAGTTGGCTGTGCATATTCCCAGTACATTAAAAAGGACAGTGGTCAGATGAGTCAGGCTATTCGTAGCCTATCCACAGTGCCATGATTACTTACTCTATATACTGTTGTATAATGTTTCTATAGAAGTCATTAAAAATCATTTCGCATGAATAAATACCAAAACGATGTCCGTACGAAAGGCTTTACTCTCATAGAGTTGCTAGTCGTTATTTCCATAATAAGTATGCTGGCATCAGTTGTACTCGCGGCCCTAGGTGGAGCTAGAACTAAAGCGAGTATTGGAGCGGGACTAACATTCGATACTCATACCTATCAAGCACTCGGAGTAGACGCTACTGGTATATGGAATTTTGATGAGACAGATGCAGCAAGTAATTCTGTCTATGATCTTTCTGGCAACAATAATACCGGAACGCGTAGTATTAGAACGACAATAATACCAGACGGAGTTCAAAGGAATGCATTACATTTTGGATCAAGA
This sequence comes from bacterium, assembly GCA_025355565.1. Taxonomy (GTDB): domain Bacteria; phylum Patescibacteriota; class Minisyncoccia; order Phycocordibacterales; family PALSA-1337; genus C7867-002. Next base: position 12,265 of record JANXZK010000022.1, on the reverse strand, counting down.
GACAACGTGTCCTTCAGCACAGTCAATGGTCTACCGAAAACGACATCTTTCTCTGTTAGCGCTTGGGTACGAACATCATTTAACTGTTCATCTGACTTTATATGCGTAATAGTCTTATTTGGAGGTGCCGACAACAATGGACAATCCTGTAACGACCGAATTGTTGGCCTCGTCCTAAATACTAGTAATAATTTGCAATATTATTCTGCCTGTCGTAGTGGTAACGTTGATAGCGGTGTATCTATAGGATTGAATTCTTGGACTAATGTCGCCGCATCAGTCAGTGGTGCAAAAATTACTTTCTATATAAATGGTAAACAGATAGGTTCACCCCAAAACGGCAACGTGGCGGATCTGACATATTGGACACCGACAAATGGCACGATCTCGATCGGTTCATTTCCGCCTTATAATTCAAGCTATAATTTCGTCGGTGACATAGACAACGTTCGCATCTATACTTCTGCGCTCGCGTCAGCTGATATGGAACGCATATACGCTGAAGGTTTACATTCTCACCTAGATATCGCTTCTAGATAACAGGTAAGTTGAACTCGGGAATACATCGTTTGCATAAAAAAGCTATATATGCTACTATCATCCCCAATGAAGTCACTCCTTCCCTACGTAGAGATCATCTTGTCTGTTATTTTGGTCGCTATAATACTGCTCCAAAGAACAGGCGCCCAAGTAGGTGGCGCCTTCGGTGGGAGCGACAACTTCAGTTCGGCATTCCATACACGACGTGGCATGGAGAGAGGGCTATTCATCATTACCATCGTAGTTGCTATCTTGTTTGCGGTATCGGCGTTGCTAAACCTTATTTAATTCTAGGAAATAGGCGCCGAGATACTTTTTTACATCGTGCCCGACATACAACCAAAAGAACTGGGTTTCAAGAAAAGCCCGAAGATCATAAATTACATCAGACAATTTTCCGCGACAGAAAAGGCGATCTTTGGCGTATTCGTGCTGGCGGCGATCATTGCGACCATCGTCATGGCAGGCAAGATCAATAGCCATTTCATGACAGAGATACCGAGTAGCGGTGGCGAACTGCGCGAAGGACTGATCGGTCTACCGAGGAGTGTCAATCCGATCCTCGCCATAACCGACGTCGACCGTGACATCTCTTCGCTCGTCTATTCAGGCTTGATGCGATGGGACGATGGGCGCTTGGTCCCCGACTTGGCAAAATCATACAAAGTCTCCGATGACGGCCTCACATATAGCTTCGTTCTGCGAAGTGACATCCGTTTCCAAGACGGCACACTCCTCACTACCGATGATGTGGCATTCACCATCCAAAAGATCCAAGACGCAGTGTTGAAGAGTCCTCGCAAATCAGACTGGACCAACGTCACGGTACAGATCATCTCGCCAACAGAGATACATTTCGTCCTAAAACAAGCCTATTCGCCATTTCTTACGAACACCACCGTCGGCATCTTGCCAAAGCATATATGGAATACCGTGAACGATGACCAGTTCATCTTCAGCCACTACAATATCGAGCCGATCGGTTCCGGACCATACGAGATATCCTCAGTCAAGAATGATGGCGCCGGCATCCCGGTCAGTTACAACCTCTCCACATGGAGCGGCTATTACGGGAAAGTCCCTTATGTGAACACGATAACATTTTCATTCTTCGCTGACGAAGAAAAAGCTCTGACCGCGATAGATGAAGGAACGATAGATAGTCTGGCAACAGTCGGAGCAGCCGAGGCGGCAAAACTGGCGACGGACAAAGCCGCGTCATATGCCGTCCTGCAATCGCCATTGCCGCGAATATTCGGAGTTTTTTTCAATCAAAATCAGGCTCCCGTACTAGCCGACGATATAGTGCGACAAGCGCTCAACATGGCCGTCGATAGAAAGGCGATCGTCGACAATGTCCTTTCTGGTTATGGTTCCCCTATCGACGAACCATTGCCGTCAAATATCGTCCCTACTGGTGATGACGCGGTCAAGGTCCCAGATATCACAGCCGCACAAGCTCTCCTAGAAAAGAATGGCTGGAAGAAAGACCTGTCAACTGGGATCTATTCTAAAGCCAATGCAAAGAAAGTCGTTCAAACTATCTCTTTTGACATATACACAGCCGATACGCCAGACCTAAAACAGGCGGCGGAGATGGTCAAAGCTTCTTGGGAGAAGATGGGCGCGCAGATCGATCTACGTGTCTTCAACGCGAGCGACCTCTATCAAAATGTCATCCGCACAAGGAAATATGATGCCCTACTATTTGGTGAGCTCATAGGAAAAGATCGCGACTTGTATGCTTTCTGGCATTCTTCACAGATCAAAGCTCCTGGCTTGAACGTCTCCATGTACACAAATAGCAAGATCGACCAGCTCCTCGAGGATATCCGCACAACTAGCGATCTCGATGTCCGGGCAACGAAATATGCCCAGTTCGAAAACTTATTGACTGCCGATATTCCCGCCATCTTCCTATATTCCCCGAATTTCATATATATAGTTCCCAAGACTCTAAAAGGCATCACTTTGCATGACATAACCGTGCCAGGAGATAGATGGAATTCTGTGACCAACTGGTACCTAAAGACAGAAAATGTATGGAAATTCTTTGCGAGTGGTAAAAAAGAATGAAAAGTGGAACTCGGAGATCAGAGCTCTCCACCATGAATCAGATCAACAACATTAATAAGTCGAATACAATTTATCAGCGTACGTAGAATAAACAAAAAATGATGAACGAGCAACAACCAATCAAGAAGCCGATCATAACGAACACCACGAGACCTGTCCAAGCTACCGCTGGCGCTCCCAGACCAAGGTTTTCGGCTAGACCGACTCCGACCACGCCATACAAAGGGACGACTCTCTACAAGGGTGGAGCGAAGCCTTGGCATCAAAATGCTGGAGGCAACAATAACACCAACCGAAACAATGTAAATCATGGCAATCAAGTGAACCGTTTCGCCACGCGAACTTTGCGTAGCTCGTCACCTGCGAGTGCTTCCATGCCAGCAACCTCGACGATACCCACATCCAACTTCCGACCCCCGACCTCAAATCTCCTCAGTGGGAATGGTCACCGCATCGTTCTAGGAAAAGGCGCTAAAAAGCTTCCCGAAGCCGTCAGGCACATCGCCGGGGCTCGCATGAACGTTATCCGCAAAGAATTGAGACCGATGAAACGTAGTGGACCTGCACATGCACGATCTCTCACATACCAAAGTACCGAAGATAAGATCCCACCGATCGCGGCTGACACGATCCGCATCATTCCATTGGGCGGTGTCGAAGAGATCGGCCGCAACATGACCGCCATCGAGTACGCTGGAGAGATCATCATCATCGACTTGGGATTCCAATTCAGGGATGAGAACACGCCAGGTATCGATTACATCCTGCCAAATACCAAATATCTCGAGGAGAGGCTGGGTATGATCAAAGCCCTCATCATCACACACGGTCACTTGGATCACACGGGTGGTATTCCATATATCATGCCCAGGATCGGCAACCCACCAGTATATACACGTATGCTAACCTCAGTTTTGATCCAAAAGCGTCAAGAGGAATTCCCTCATCTCGCCAAATTGGACATAAATCTGGTTGAACGAAATTCGACAGTGACGATAGGCAAGTTCAAAGTAAAATTCTTTTCCGTCACCCACACCATCCCTGACGCGATGGGAGTGATCATCGAGACCCCATATGGTTCGATCGTGCATACAGGTGACCTCAAGATGGACCATGAAAATGGTCAGCCGACGGCAGAAGAAGCTGCTGAGTACGAGCGTGCTTTCAAGGATGAAAAGGTCCTCATGCTCATGGCAGACTCGACTAACGTAGAGATACCTGGATTTTCAACTCCCGAGAGACAAGTCCATAAGAACCTAGAAGAATACATCAAGAATTCCAAAGGACGACTCATCATCGCCACATTCTCTTCTCTATTGGAGAGACTCTTGAAGATGGTCGAATTCGCCGAACTCTATAATAAAAAAGTCGTGATCGAAGGACGTAGTCTAAAATCCAATATCGAAGTCTGTAAGCATCTAGGCCTCTTGAAATGCAAGAAGGACACGATCATCGACAGTGGCGACATGGACAATTATCCCCCAGATCGTATCATCATATTGGCAACAGGCGCGCAAGGCGACGAATTCGCCGCCCTCATGCGCATGTCCAACAAGACACATACAAAGATCAAGATCAACACTAGAGACACCGTCATATTGTCCTCATCAGTCATCCCAGGAAATGAGCGCGCCGTGCAGAAACTCAAAGATAACCTATCACGCCAAGGCGCCAAGATCATCCATTATCGCACAGCCGAGGTCCACTCGACCGGACACGCGTATCGTGACGAGACATTGTGGATACATCGTCAGATCAAACCTCGATTCTTCATGCCGCTCCACGGCTATCACTACATGCTCCGCGTGCATGCTGACGTCGCCAAGGAAGCCAATGGTTTGAAAGAAGAGGACGTCGTCGTTCCAGACAATAGCTCAGTGATCGAGATACAGAATGGTGGCACCAAACTAGTAAGATTGAAAGAGAAAGCTCCATCAGGGCTGGTTCTCGTCGATGGATTCTCCGTCGGCAATGTCCAAGACGTAGTCATCCGCGATCGCCAAGCATTGGCGCAGGACGGCATATTCATCGTCTTTGGCATATTGAATAGTCAGACCGGAAAGTTGAAGAAGTCCCCGGACATCATCTCGCGTGGCTTCGTCTATCTGCGTGAATCTCAGGAACTCCTCCATGAAGTTCGTCTCCTCATCCGAGAATCTGTCGAGAAATCCGCTCATGGTCAAAACCCGATCAACGTCGACTACATCAAGGACAACGTCACTGATGTAGTCAGTAAATATCTGATGCAGAAAACTGCAAAGAGACCGATGGTGATACCGGTTATTTTGACTATTTAGGAGTTACTAGAAAAGTCTCACAGAACGGTTCAGTGGCACGGATATTTTTCTCTGAGACTTTTCTATAAGCCAACTAATTGATCGATATCCTGTTGAAAACCAGTGGCGTATGAGAGGACGCTGTTTCCATAACCAGTACTGCCATTTGATGATCTACAAGTGCTTCCACCGCCGTAATAGCCACAGGCGGCGTTGCGCTCCGCGGTATATCCACCTCTCGAGGCACCTTTCTCTCCCAGCAACAATGCTGATGCCATGAATGCATGCGCCGGATTCCACGGATTCGCTTGGCCGGAGATCCCTAGCGCAGCCGTCACTTGATCGACGATGCCAACCCATGTCGAAGCGATGAATTGTGCAGGACCCATAGCACCTCCATAACCTATAGAGAGCGGGCATGACACCGGCGTGTTCCTATAATCCAAGCCCAACGCGGAAGTCACTGCCATAAATGGCGCAACATCGCGCGTCGGTTTCATCACGCTTGAAACTGATTTTCCAGATTTTACACTGATGCCAGCTCCAGTTACAGGGTCGGTCATATAGCATGTCCCGACGTTCGACCCCAGATTCGACTCCTGTTTGATGATGCCGAGTATGAGTGCCGGTCTCACACCAGTCTTTTTTGATGCGGCATTCGCGTAGGATAGAGCATCTCCGAATGGTATAGCTTTCGCTCCCGCCAATTGGAACAATGCCGCCCTGATCTGCGCCGCCTTGGCCTGTTTTTGAGCCAATAGAGTACCGTAGGCTTTCTCATTGCCTTTACTGATGTTCAATAATTGCGTTTTCTGTGTCTGATCCGATTGGATATTCTTCTGCTCGAGCTGTATAGCATACCTGGCGTCTGATTCGGTATTCTTACGTTTATCCAACGCATCTTTCAGAGCTGTGGTTTGGGCCTCATCCGATCTCAACTGATCAAATGTCGTCTTCAGTCCCTCACGAACCGACTGGAAAGTATCCAAATCTTGGAAAAAACCCGCCACACTAGATTGGGAAAGTATCACTTCTGGCAACGTATCAGCATCGATCTCGTTGGTCTTTCGCAATATCGTCGCCAGTGTTTCTTTGCCTCTAGAGACATGCCCTTCGAGATCGTTGATATGGCTCTGCTTCTGCGTGATATCATTGCCCAGAGTCTGTATGAGCAGATTCTTTGCCTTTATGTTGGCCTGCGCGACTTTGATCTTGGCGTCCAAAACATTGATATCTCTCTTCAAGGAAGAGCTCTCTGCCTGCGCGGAAACGAGTTGAGCTTGCGCCGCCTTGGCTTCCGCCTCTGCTTGCGCCAGATCTGCCTGACACTTGGCCTTTTGTACCGGAGTATCGCATTGCAATGTCTGTGCGTTAGCGATAAGTGAAATTCCCAAAGAAGAGAAAAGAATCGATAACATAATAGCCGTGAATGACATACCGAATACGGCAACTACGACCAAAACCACCATTTTGATAGATTTCATGCCTGTTAGTATAGCATGGAGCGATTATGGCTTTATTTCTTTACCTCCTTCTTCCCCTCTCCGCCTTTTTTGTCATCACCCTTTGCTGGAACGCTCTTCGCGTCGCCTGTAGGTGCCGCGACTTCACCATCCTTCAATTCTTTACCCTTGGCTTCGACTTCGATCGCTGACATATCGATAGCCGCTGGAGCTACCTCGACTTCTTCCTTGGCTTCGTAGACTGAAGCGATCACTTCTTCTGGACCGATCTTGACCAATGTAACGCCCGGAGCCAATGCGAGATCCTTGACCTTGATGACATCGGTGAATTCTACTAGTTTGGAAACGTCTACTTTGATCTCATGAGGAAGGTCTCGAGGCACTGCCTCTACTTCTATCTCGCGTCGGACCTTGACCAATATCGCGCCTTTTTCCTTCACAGCTGGGGAGACTCCATCGTAGACGAGCGTAACTGACACCTTGACCTTCTTGCCCTTTTCGATGACATAAAAATCAGCATGTCTGATGTCGCCCGAGAGCGGATGCACGTCGATCTCGTGTATGAGGACTTCGTGTTCATTGGTGCCTTCTTTCAAAATGATAACGGAGGATTGGCCTGCGCTTTTCCACATCTTCGTGAACTCCTTGGCGTTCACCGTGATGGGCGTATTTGCCTCTTTTGGACCATAAAAAACCGCAGGAATGTTGCCTGCTTTGCGGATGGTAGCCGGATTTTGCTTCATATCTCGCTTGGTTACTTCTAGTGATAGCATGTGTGCCATCTTACACTATTTTAGAAAATGTGCAAATTTTGTCACCTAGATTTGTCACCTAAATAAGTCATTCACCGCCGCCATCATGTGTCTCGAGAGCCCCTCAGCGTATATCTTCTGCACCTGCGCTGTTTGCATAGATCGGTTGTAGATGGCCAGTTCGTCTATTTTGATCTTATCAGGAGAGTTGCCAAAACCTAATTCATTTGGCGCAAGAAAACCAGGCAAATTAGCGTCGTTATTGTCAAATTTTCCATTTATGTAAATACGTAGTTGGTCAGATGTTCCTCCCCATGATATGAGAACATGAGTCCAAGTATTCGCCGCGACTGTCATTTTACTGCTCAGACCAAAAGACTCAATCTTACCAGACTTGACCAAAACCCATTTTTGCCCGACATCAAGAATATAATTGTTATTTCCGATTATTGAAGCGGGATTTACCCAAAAAGAGACAGACCCATTTGTTTTATCGAAACTACTTCCAGAAAAGACAGTCACACATGCTGTGGATGAATCCAACTGTATAGCGTTTCTCTTTATGCCAGCAGATATTGAGATGGGTTCTTTAAGAATGACCGGACAATTTAAATCATTATCATTGACAAAATTATGCCCATTACCCGATGTGTCGATCGGTAGAAACTTACTACCATCACCAGGACCCTCATCAAAATTGTATACTGCGTAAGCATCCGCCCCAAATGCGCTATATGTATGGCTATCAAATGTCTGTCCTGACGCTATCGTGCCCTTGCCACGCGCGGTCGAGAGAGACGCTAAAACAACAGAAGCAAGTGTACCGATGATAGCAATGACCACGAGAAGTTCGATCAAGGTAAACCCCCTCTTCAAGCATTGGACATTCCTATTCACTTGTCTATTTGAATGAGTCATGAATATTTATGATGAAATATCTATCAGTTATAAAAAGTTCTTGACAACAAAAAAGATGATGATGATATTCAGACCTACAACTGTGAGTAGGACGATATTCCCTCTCGCGGGATTCTTTACGTAGCCGTGATTTATGAGCCACTGGACCATCCTCGGCTCATCGCCATTTGGTATATATGGCTGCTCGTTAAAAACATTGCCACCAGAAAAACTGGTAGGCGCGCCTGGCGGTCTCACGTATGTTCTCTTTTCTTCATCAAATTCTACTCCATCTGACATAGATATTTCTGCCCGAAGGCTAAGGTAATTATATCATATATAGTATCAGTATATCACGTCAGCCGGCTTGCCGGTCTCGAACATATCGATGATATTTTGCGCCGCCATTCGCGCCATATCGCCGCGAGCCTCGACTGTCGACGATGCGATATGTGGTGTGATCACTACATTTTTCAGCTCCTTCAGTCCTGGCGAGAGCGCCGGCTCATGTTCGAATACGTCCAATCCTGCTCCAGCGATCATCCCCTGTTTGAGGGCTTTAACGAGAGAGATCTCATGGATAACGGCGCCACGAGAAGTGTTCACGAGTATGGCCGATCTTTTCATCATCCTCAGTCTATCAGCATCTATGAGATGTTTAGTCGTCTCGAGGAGTGGCACATGTAAGGAAACGACATCCGATTGCTTCAATACCTCATCGACCGTCGGCCAGAAAGTGGCACCATGTTGCTCTTCTATCTCTCGATTGCGGACCACATCATAGTATGCGACTCTCATGCCAAAGCCATGTGCGCCGATCTTCGCGACTTCTGTGCCTATACGCCCCGCACCGATGAGTCCCAAGACTTTTCCCCTGACCTTCGATCCCTGTAGTAGCATCGGGTCAAAACCGGTGTATTTGCCTTCACGTATATATTTATCACCTTCAATAACCTTGCACGTGAGTGCCAAAATGAGTGCCCATGCGTGCTCGGCGACGCGATCTACTCCACCATGCGGTGTATTGGTTAGAAAGACTCGGCGCTTTTTCGCTTCCTCTATCTGGAAATTGTCGTATCCGATGGCATAATTGGCAAATATCTTGACACTTGGCGATGCATCAAATACTTTCATGTCTATTTTGTCGGAAAGCATGCTCAATACCCCGTCGTACTGCTTCAGCTTGAGGAAATTTATCAATTCATCTTGAGTTAGCGGTCTCTCTCGCGGGCTCACATCCACTTCATAACCTTCGTCTCGGAGCATCATGACGCCATTTTCTGGAATCTTTCTGGTGATAAAAACCTTCTTCATAGTTCAATTGTAACAGATTTCTAGTTAAGTAGACAGATGGAATTATCGTAACCTCCCTGCCTGTCCTCGAACGACCGAGCACTCTTTGCGAAGCGATATCTCGTGGCATTTTCCAAAGGATGAGTGAATCCTTGGAGCGAATCCTTTGAGAAAATGCTGAGAGATTGCTAGCAAATTGCGAGGGAGTGAGGGGACAGGTGGGAGGTTTACGAATAATCACAAACGACTCTTAAACTCTTCGAACTTCCCTTCAATGATCGCAACCCTAGCTTCTTTGACGAGATGAACTAGGAAATACAAGTTGTGAATAGAGAGCAGTGTAGCGCCCAGCATTTCCTTGGCCCTAAATAGATGTGCTACGTAGGCGCGCGTATAATTCTTGCATGTATAACAAGCACACTTGGCATCGACTGGACCGAGATCTTCCTTGAATCGCGCGTTCAGGAGATTGATCGTAGAAAAACCATCATATGCGCTACCATTCCTCGCCATTCTCGTTGGCGCGACGCAATCAAAAGTATCCATGCCATTTTCTATCCCCAAGATGAGATCCATCGGCTGACCGATGCCGAGCAGATGTCTCGGTTTATTTTCCGGCAAAGTATCAGCAACCCACCCCACGGCCGTACCGATATCATCCTTGTCGAACGAGCCGCCGATGCCAAACCCCTCGAAATCCATCGCCCCGATCTCCCGAGCGCTCTGTTTGCGCAAGTCTTCATAGCGACCGCCTTGGACGATCCCGAATAATGACGGAACTCGTGGAGATTGAGAAGTATCAGTTCCATGATCCGATAACGCAGTATGCGCAGTTGTATGCGCGGTGATGCATCTCTCCGCCCACCTCGTCGTCCTTTCAACAGCTTCTTTCTGACGTCCGTAAGATTCCTGTGGCGAGATGCACTCATCGAATGCAAAGATGATATCCGCGCCGATATCGTGCTGGATCTCGACCGATCTTTCTGGAGTGAATCGATGCGAAGACCCGTCTATTATGGATTTGAATGAAACGCCATCGTCGTCGAACTTGGCTAGATTACCGAGGTCGTCACCTGAAGTTTTGGGATTCAGGGGCTTAGATTCTTCCTTCTTTGAATCTCGAATCTTTGTACGGTGTTCCAGCATCCCGCCCGCGAGCGAGAATGCCTGAAATCCTCCTGAATCAGTGAACGTCGGTCCAGACCAATTCATGAATGTTCCCAAACCACCGGCTTTGCGCAAAATCTCTGTGCCAGGTTGCAAATACAGATGATACGTATTGGCGAGGATCGCGTCCGCACCCACCTGGTTACGTACCTCTTCAGTAGTCATAGCTTTGATCGTTGCCTTCGTGCCGACTGGAATAAATGCTGGCGTTTCGATGGTTCCGTGCGGTGTTTGTATCGTTCCTGCCCTGCCGCGACCATTCGGCAGTCGCGCTTCTATGTCGAATTTGATCATATGTTCAAGGATAACAGAGAAAACGCCCTCATGCTAGAAAAGTGGTGAAACGTAACCTCATGTCTTATCAAATCTATGTTAGAATATTCCAATATGAAAAAACAAAGCAGTCGAGCATTGCCAGTCATACTCATGGCGATATTCCTAGACCTCATCTGTAATGGCATCATCGTACCGATCGTCCCCCAACTTCTCGCCAACCCCAATTCCCCATATTATCTATTGCCATCTTACGTCCCGATATCATACGGCTATGTCATTCTAGGATTATTGATCGCCGTCTATCCCATCGCCATGTTCTTCGCTTCGCCTATCATGGGAGAATATTCTGACTTTGTCGGTAGACGCAAGATCATGACTTTGTCACTATTCGGCTCAGCAGTGAGTTTGGGTCTATTTGCCCTCGGCATATACACGAGGAGTCTCTCGATGCTCTTCGTCGCTAGGATCATAGGCGGGATCATGGGTGGCAATCTATCTGTCGCCCAGGCCGCCATCGCCGACATCACTCCACCAAAATTGCGTGCTTCTAGATTTGGATTGATCGGTGCGGCATACGGAGTCGGTTTTATCGTTGGGCCGGTCGTCGGTGGCGTTCTAGCCGATCCTAACATCATCTCTTGGTTCAATGCGTCTACGCCATTCTTACTCGCCGCGCTCATTTCTCTCATAAATGCGGGCCTGGTTTTTGGTCTGATGGGAGAAACGCGGGCATCGACAGAATCATTCATCATCACTTGGCACAAAGCGATAACGGACATATTCCACGCGTATGGGATGAAGAAAGTACGCATGATCTTTGTCTCCAACTTCCTATTCCAATCGGGACTCACCCTATTCGCGACATTTTTCAGTGTATTCCTGATCAGTGGTTTCAATTTCAATCAAACAGAGATCGGCTACTACATCGGCTTCGTCGGCATTTGGGCGATCGTCTCCCAGGGCGTGCTCCTCAGGATATTGAGCAGACATTTCGATGAATTTCTGCTCCTACGGATATTCCTCCTCCTAGGTTCCGGCGCGATGTTCGCTTTCTATATCCCAAATCATATCGTTGGACTGCTGATCGTCGGCGCATTATTCGCCCTAACAAATGGTGTGAACATGGCACTACTCCCGAGTATCGTGAGTCGTCGATCATCTGCCAGCGTCCAAGGTGAAATTCTAGGCATCAATGCTAGTGTCCAAGCTCTGGCTCAGACTACACCTCCCATCTTGGCTGGATTCATGGCGGCAGAGATCTCTCCGTCAGCACCTGTCTACATCGCCGGTGGCGTGATCGGACTCGGTTGGATCATCTTCATGATGTTTGTGAAGAAAGAAGTGGAGTGATCATAAATGCCTTCTAGTAATCTCTCCCACCTGTCCCCTCACTCCCTCGCAATCTGCTAGCAATCTCTCGGCATTTTCTCAAAGTATTCGCTCCTCTCCTTCGCCACTGTACTCATCATTACTGTGGAATACTGAGAAAAGCTACGGAGGAGCAGGCAAGGATTCACTCATCATG
>JANXZK010000006.1 GCA_025355565.1 bacterium | reverse complement strand
GTCCGCGACCGTGCCCTAATTTTTTCCGCACGTTCCCCGTGGATTTTTCTTTCAAAAATTCCCAAAACCGCTAACAAAGATACGGGCGGGGTGGAAGGGGGGTTTCAGGGGGGAATTCCGCCCCGCCCTCCACATTCTGCGATTCCTTCGCCATTTTTTGCGAATTCTGCATTTTGCGCGAAATTGCGGAGAGAGTGGGATTCGAACCCACGGTTCCAATGAAGGAACGGCGGTTTAGTAAACCGCTGCCTTAAGCCACTCAGCCATCTCTCCTCTACGGCGTATGTATTAAAGCATAGCTGATATTGAATAAACAGCCATTCATGCTATAGTTTGCCTCGAATCGATCTGTAAAATAACCGTCAACACGGGCAACATAAAGGAATAACTTGTATCCACAGAACCAATACCCTTCAGTCCACGACTTCGCGAATGGAGTCTTGAGGAAGATGTCCGAACAATACAAAAGATTTATCGTACTATATGAGCCTCCAAAGATCACGATCAGCTCTGACGTGGTGTTTCTACATGGACAGCCTATAACTGTTGCGACAGCTTACGACCCCATTAGCCACACGATCAATATCGACGATACAACAGCTAGATGTATCGAACACGCCCTCGAAGACCGGATCAGTCGACCAAGATTGTACGCCTCGATGCTGCAACTCACAGCACATGTTGCCGTCATCTCTCTAGCTTACAACTGGTACGAGGTGCGCCCAAAGGCGAGCACAGGATATTTCAGACTCCATCATGGGGTCTCCGTAGTCGACGGCACCATAGTCAGAGGACGCATCCACGCGCAGACATGCCGATATGGACTGCTAAATGAGGCGATCGCGAGCCATCTCGTGATAACTGCTGTAAGGCATCATTATCCAGAACAATTGAGCGGCGTTATCCGAGCGTACGATGAGTGGGGTCTTACGAAATGTGTGATGATCGGCAAAAAACTCGCCTGTCTGACCTCGAGCACCGTAAATGGTACATTGGAATTGGCATTCTTCTGCGGTAATGAACGAGCACTCATAAACAGTCTGGCGATCCATATCGGGAGAGCGAGCATGGTCTACGGTCCACTATCTAGACGCTTCAACGTCGACGATAGCCTGACGGAAGCTCTGAGAGTCCTAGGCGCCTTCATTCCTGGAGAACCGACGGTTGCATAGACGGCATGATCCATGCCGAAATAAAAATGACATATCCCAGCGCCTCAGTTTGCACCCGCATGTCGGGTGCAATTTTCTTGAGCAGAGCATTGGCGGAGCCGGACGGATTCGAACCGTCGAGGGGGTTTAAAGCCCCTGCCTCTTTAGCAAAGAGGTACGTTAGACCACTCTGACACGGCTCCATTTCTACTGTACAGCCATTCTTACATATTATTTTACCTAGATAAAGGGCGATGCAGGATTGGCATAGTGAGACGATAGTGTAATAATCGCTCCCCTGCCTGCCGGCAGGCAGGGCTCATATATCGTCTTCACTCAGACCTCATGAAAGCTACGCTTTCATAGGTCTTCGTTCGACGCTATAATTAGTCGATGACCATCAAACTGAATGCCCATTTAACCGACCATTTTAGGATCACACCGATACAAAAGATCGCCCTCCACAAATTGCAGATCCAGACAGTATATGATCTGTTACGATACTTCCCTGTCCGATATGGCGACACCGCTGAAACTCGATCGATAGATTCCCTGCGACACGGAGATACAGCCGTCATCTACGGCAAGATCACGGGACTGAAAACTAGCAAAGGATTTCGCACGCACATCGCCATGGCAGACGGTTATGTTGAGGACGAAACTGGTCGTATCCACTGTGTTTGGTTCAACCAACCATACGTGGCAAAGATGTACACCGACCAAATGCTGGTCCGTATCGAAGGCAAAATCTCCGAAAGGAGGAAAAAGCAGCTCAAAACATCTGGTGAACTATATTTTTCCAATCCAAAGATCGAAACAGTAGACAGATTGCCGACAGGGGTTGGTGATTCATTATTTGGTGACGATAGTGAAAAACATACACTATACCCCGTGTATTCGGAGTCGAGAGGCATCTCAACCCTGTGGTTATATCATGCAATTCAAAAAATATTCAAAAGCTCCGCGCTGGACGAACTCGAGGAACCTATTCCCAATGACATTCTAAAGAAATACAATCTACCGAGCCTAAAGACTGCATTGATCTGGATCCATACTCCCTTGAAGAAAGATGACGCCCTCTCAGCTCGCAAGCGTTTTGCCTTTGAAGAGATATTCCTGATCCAACTCGGAAAACAACAAGCACGCAGAGCATACAGATCAGAACCAGCATGGGACATAGAGACCGATGAAAAAAATGTCGGAGAATTCGTACGGCGCTTTCCATTCAAGGCCACAGAAGCACAAAACAAGGCTATCACAATGATCTTGAAAGATATGAATCGAGGCTTTCCGATGTCCCGACTCCTCGAAGGAGATGTGGGCTCTGGAAAAACCGCCGTTGCCGCCGCTACAGCATACGCGGTTATGGTTTGTAAACATCTCCAAGTTGCATACATGTGCCCAACAGAGATCCTGGCTACTCAACATTTCGAGTCATTCATCCGATACTTTTCATACATGCCGATCCAGATCGCCCTCATCACAGGATCGGGATGCAAAAAGTTTCCCTCGAAGGTTAACCCGAAAGGCTGGACAGATATCTCGCGCGCGCAATTATTGAGATGGGTCGCTGACGGATCGATCTCCGTTGTGATCGGCACGCATGCCCTCATACAGAAGTCTGTCATATTCAAGAACTTGGCATATGTGATCATAGACGAACAACATAGATTTGGTACGTCACAGAGAGCTAGATTGATCAAAAAGAATGATCATCCGCATGACAGTCACAGACCAACCCCTCACCTACTTTCCATGACCGCCACACCCATACCGCGCACTCTCGCCCTCACGATGTATGGCGATCTGGACCTAACTGTACTCGATCAATCACCAGAAGGACGGAAACAGATATTGACCGAGCTCGTATTGCCAGATGATCGTAACTCGACCTACGAGAAGATCCGCCTAGAACTACAGGCTGGCCGACAGGCATATGTCATATGTCCGAGAATAGATGAGCCGGATCCCGACAAAGAAGCGGCCATCATAGCTAGATCAGTCAAAGAAGAGGCCAGACGTCTGAAAGAGAGGGTCTTCCCTGAATTTGAAGTGGGTATCCTCCATGGCAAGATGACACCAAAAGAAAAAGATCTGACGATGGCACGATTCAACGATGGCACGATCAAAATATTGTGTGCGACATCTGTGGTCGAAGTAGGTGTGAATGTGACGAATGCGACGATCATCATCATCGAAGGTGCCGAGAGATTTGGCCTGGCCCAGCTCCACCAGCTGCGTGGACGAGTGATGAGGAGCACACATCAGTCATATTGTTATGTATTTACTGAAACAAAGAGCGCAAGATCTATCGAGAGACTGAAAGCTCTACGATCTGCGAAAAATGGCTTTGAACTAGCCGAACTGGACCTATCTCAGCGTGGCGCGGGACGATTGAGCGGCGCGAAACAATGGGGTGTCTCTGATCTCGCCATGGAAGCACTGCAAAATCTAAAGATGGTCGAAGCGGCGAGGACAGAGGCGATCAATATGATCGCTACAGATGCGAATCTAGATGAATTTCCTATATTGAAACAAGTAGTGCTTGCGCGTACGAGAGATTCGCATTTTGAATGATATAAACTAGGTAAATACTAGGCTTAAATCGATATTTACGCCATCATTTTCCGATTTCCACTTTTACTTTTATATTTTCGTATTTCTTCATGATCTCCGCCTCAACATCCGCTCTCGGCCTGCCGAACATGAGTGATGACAGCTCGCGAAGCTTATCGACTTGGGAGGCATCACCCTTCTCACGTACCAATGTTTCCATACTGAATGGCTTGGTTGTCCGACCACCAGAGAGAAGGCGGATGTAGGCATTGCGATTGTCGAGATTGATGAGGTCGTTCGTAGTGAACACTGGTGCATATTGCTTTTCCAAAAATTCCGCATCTTCGAAGCCTACACGGAATGCGGCCATGGAACCGACGTTACCAAATACAGAATTCTTGATCTTTTCATCGAGTTGACCGATGAATTGGTGAGCTATGGTCATACTGAGCCTGTACTTACGTGCTTCAGAGAGGATAGTGGAGATAGAGTCAGTAGTGATATTTTGGAACTCATCCAGATAGAGGAAGAAGTCCGGCATATCTTTACCGAACGAATCCACTCGCGAGAGCGCAGCCATGAGGATCTTGCCGACCAGGATGAGCCCGATAAGATGAGAGTTGATATCACCGAGTCTGCCCTTCGCCAGATTGACTAGGAGGATCTTCTTACTATCCATGATATCGCGCATATTGAATGAAGACTTTTCTTGAGCGATGATCGGGCGCATGATCTCATTCGCCAAGAACACGTCGAATTTGGATGTGATATACGGAACGACGTTAGCCAATGACGCTTCCCCGCCAGCCTTCTCGGCGATCTCACGCCAGAACTGTACGATCACGGGATTCTTGCACCTGGAAATCTTCAAATCACGAAAAGCTTTGTTCGACATCACACGCGAGACATCTAGGAGAGTACAGCCCGATTCTGGATCCTCGACGACGAGACCGGTAGCATTGCGGAAATATTGTTCGAAGATCGGGCCCATAGACTCAGGTACGCCACCATAGAGCTTCTGGAAGATACTGAACATCTCATTGATCACAAAAGTTTTCTGTTCGGGTGAACGTACGTCATACTCGAGCATATTGAGCGCCATAGGGCGATCGATAGAAGCAGGATCGAAATACACCACATCTTCATAGCGATTCGCGGGAACGTTAGCGAGTACGTCCAAGACATCAGATCCATGAGGATCGATAAAACAAACACCCTGACCAGCCTTCATGTCCTGAACGATCATATTCTTCAGAAATGCCGTCTTACCAGTTCCAGTCTGACCGATGACATAGAAATGTCTCATCCTGTCTTCCTGTGACAAGAATATCTGTTGCTCGACACCTCTGTGACGATTTACTCCGAGAACGATGCCCTCTTTTGCGAGCTCCATAGGTGCCGGTGCCGTACCAGCCTTGGACTGCTTCAACTGCGGAGCGGCACGTCCGACATTCGAGGCTGGGAAATGCATGACCGTCGTCAATTCCTCTAGATTGAATATCATCTCTTCCTTGGACTCGAATGTTCGCAAAGAGAATTGCTCCAGAACTTCCGCCAGTTTGTTGTTGGCAACCTTCTCCCATTCGATGGAGTTACCATGACCGCTCTCGAATTGGTTGAAACTCGACTCGAGATCATTCAGTATCCCCTCCGCTTCCGTTTCTGTCGCCGCTGACGCCACGATGCGGATATTTATCGAAACAAATGGGCTCTTCATCTTGCGCGTGAACTGCTCGATCGATGTCTGATCCACGGCCTGCGCGCGTTTTTCCTTTTCTTCTTTTTCTTTGTCGATCGCCTTTTGGCTCGAAAAAGCACTTTTTATGTCCTTCAGAACCATGCCTGCTATGCCGCCGTCGATCTCCTTGAGCGCATGGTCGACTTTTACGCCTTTTCTGATCTTCTCTATCGCCTTCACGCATTCTTTGGAATAATGGCCCAGATTTCTCCCGACGACGATCTGGATAGCCGCACCCTCACCTTCCTTGTCGATCTTGGAAAAGGCATTGAGTATCGCGTTCAATGGATCGACGTCAAATTCTTCATAGGATTTCAATGGATACAATGGATGTCTGCCGAGTTCTGCGTATGATGCAACTGCTACGCCATTTTCATTGAATATATTATAGTCATCCTTGTGTTCGTGGATATGCGCATTGGCGAAGATCGCCAGGATCTGCTTCTCGAACAGTTCCTTGCGTTGCGTCGGCACGGAGACGTAAAAGACGAACTCCTCGCTACCATTTGCATTGGCGATCTCTATAGAGAACCAGCCAGGACCGTGAGATGCTTTGTCATCGGAGATAGAGAGCATACCAGCATAGAATTGCTGCATGCCAGATACCAACTCCTTGAGTTGCTTCTTTTTTTCTTCTTCTGTCGCCTCAGGCAGGCTCACTTCAAATAGAGTCATGTGCAATGGCTTCCACAGCTCATCTCTTTCCTTCAATCCTGAGATCGGGTAACCAGAAGCAATGAATTGGATGAGAAATCTATGAAAATCATCCAGGAGATGTGGATTTCTCATTTTTTCAACAACAGAAAGCGCATTCCTCACTCCCTTTTCCTGAAGTACTCCTATCAGTTGTTCGATCTGTTTGTCATGAGCCTCGGGAGACAGCTGTAAGACTATTTCACCTGTATCTTTTTCTGATATAGCGACATCAGGATGCAAGACAGCTTTTGGTTCGATCCGAGCGTATTGTTTTACCACTTCATGCGACGCTTCATGTGCCGCAACTTCTATGCCGACTGCCCTCGCCGCCTCAACACGAGCGCCGACCGCCTCACGCAAACGCGCGAGCTCTTGCTCCGGGGTCACTAACTTGTCTTGCCCTTCGAAAGTGGAGGGATTCATGAGAATATTGTATCATCTATTGACAGCTATCACACCACAATCGTCCAAATTACTGAATCAAACCGAGTTTTTTGTCGTGTATGATCTCTGACTGGTAATGTCCAGCGACCGGTGGAAGATTGGATATGTAACCAGGATCCATGCATCTCATCAATATTGGAACGTTGGAAGCGGTTGTCTGTTCAAACTGAAATGCGTTAAACAGTGCCAAAAATTCTGGATCCTTTATATCGCCTTGCGTATAGAATGTCTCATAACTAGTGCTCCACGCTTGACTAGCCTTATTTCCATTCCACCAATAGTTCATATTCGTTCCTGGATGATCTAGATACGTCAGCGAGTTTTCTACGCTTTCTAATGACGGTGCATATACAGGGGGCACGTACAACCTAGAATTGTTGGTATAAAGATCGTTATGAACACCTGCGGCTAGTTGTTGGTCATTCCTTTTCTTTGCCTCACTCAAAGTGATAGCGTCCTTACAGAAGTTTGTCCAGATCACAGTAGTGCCTTTTGACGGATGTAGATATATCTGATTGATACCAAATAGGTTGTTTGCAGTCACCCAAGGATTCGCGTATGGTTGATTCTTGTAAGCCTCGCCAACAAAACAGTTAATTTTCTGTTGCCAAACAGAGTCCACAACACCTTCAGATCCCTGACTAGTCCTTGTCTTGGTCGAATCAATTAGATGTTGGCGAGATGAACCGATACCCTCTCTCGCGGTCAGGCCAGCGCAATACGGATCTGTTATCGTGTTGCTAACGACATTCCCACTCGGATCGAACGGTACGGCGGGGTTTAGCACGATCGGTGAATTGGTTGCAAAATTATCTATACAGCTGACCGGATTTGCAAGCATACTCATAAATTGATTTGGTCCACAATCCGACTGTACTGGATGTCCGGCGGCTGGGGCATAGAAGCCAAACCACGCAGATCTCGCACTCGAACCAGGGTCTGCCTTAAACCCGCCATCTTGTGGCCAACTAGTCGGTGCTCTCGCTACGATAGCATTTGCCTGAGCGGCCATCTGTTGCGCATAAGTACTGGTAGCTGTCGATGAAGCCACTGCCTGTGCCGCAGCCTGCATTTGCGCAGCCGTCAGTTGTGATCCAGTTCCAGTAGTTGAAGCTGATGCTTGTGCTTGAGCTTGAGCTTGTGCAGCCGCTTGGATTTGAGCTGCGGTCATCTGTTGTGTCGTACTCCCTGTAGTATTTGCATTCTGTGTAAGAAGACTGTAATACGATCCTGGTCTGTATGGTCTCTCTCCTGCCCTCGACGTTGCTCTCGTTGATGTT
>JANXZK010000027.1 GCA_025355565.1 bacterium | reverse complement strand
CGAAGAAGCTAATTTACTCACAGTGCTGTGTATTCTGAACAAAATCCGAACCTTTTTTCAAAACAATCCTGATGCGGAATGATGCGCGCCTCGTCCGCTCCATTCGGTCGCGGTACAAAACCAAAAATTTTCCTTCCTTTCTTTAGATTTTCGGCGGGGGGTGTGGGGGGAGCCGACAAAAAATGGAAAGGAAATTTTTGGTTTTGATTCGCCGCTTCAGACTACGAAATGAACATTTTCATTATATCACCTTGTGATTGTTTAAGATTGTTCATTTCTCCGTCCTTGCGGCGAGACGAGGCGCTTCCTCTCGGTGTTTGGTAGTAGCTTGAAACTCTGTGCCTTCGACAGAGTGCAGTGGTAACTCAAAGAATATGGATTGTGCGAGGCACAAGCAAATCTGTATGTGCTTGCCCCACCTGCCCAGTGCGCGCACAAATCCCCGCCGTTTTTAGGAAAAATTATAAAACGGCAGGGATTGCTCCCACAACCAAGGAATAATTTTCAAGTTTTTCTTGGTGGCTATTAGCGGAGCGTACTACCCATAAGAATACCGTTTGCCCAATAGAATCCGGTTTCACCGGATGGCAAAATGTCGTAGGTCGCAACATCATCATAAGACACTCGCTCGGACGAAACTATGCGCGCACCATCATAAAGTTCGTTAACAACAAGATCTCCGACTGTGCGTCCATCAATAGTTGGATGTGGAGGAGAGACAAATAATTCTCGTCCATCACCAAGAATTAAATGGACCATCTGATGTGTGGGCGGTACAGGAACTCTCGAAGTTTTCTCAACAATTCCAGAGACACGGTGACCGGATTTATCGGATGTCCAAATTGGCATACCAGCTTTTAGATCTTTTACAAGTACCAATCCATAAGGCGTGTCAATGAGTGTCTTACTTGAAAGACAAATTGGACATCCGCCGTAAGGTGCTTTCTGCCAAGATTTAGTAAATGTTACTCGCTGTCCAGAAAAATCAATGCTTGTAAGTTTATCTGATACACCTTCGCATCCATATCCTATATCATCCCCGATACGTAAAGTCTTAGGGGTACCTTCTTCTGTTGCAACTGGGTACGCTTGGGACCAAAGGCCATCAACACTATCGCGGTTAATTTTTTGTATCAAAAAGGAACTTTCCTTTTCTCCGATTGTTTTAATTACCGTTAATGGATTACCAACAGCAATTTTCAGCGTACCAAGAATTTGCGAGTTGCCTTTCTTGATTCCGCGTAACGTAGCCGCGAATGTGCCAGAGGACGTGTAGTTGTGCTCTGTTCTTATCTGACAAATTCGATCCGCGCCAGATGGCTCAAAACATTGCTGTTGCAAAGAATTATGGGAACCATCGCCATAATCAATTGTGAAGTCATCAAAAGGCAATGGATCGGATGAAAATGCGCCGATAGATACGTTCAGTGGTGGTGCCCCGGACATTGGTGAAGCTCCGAATCTGAAAGATTGCGGAATTGGTATCGGAGTTGGTGTCGGGGAAGGTTTGGGAGTAGGACTTGGTGTAGGTGTAGGTGTGGGTGTTGGATTGGGGCTTGGCGTGACAACTGGCGGTGGAGTTTGAGTATTATCAATAACGACAGGCGTTTCTGCTTTTTTATTCTCATAAATGTACACGCCACCACCTACCACCAATAAAGCGACAATGACCAAAAGAATTGGGATGACAAAACCTTTTTGTAAGTTTTTCATATACTTATATAATACTCTCATTTTAATAATTTATCCACCGGCACTCCAAGCGCTTTTGCCAATCTTTCTAATTGCTGAATGGTAATATTTTTCTTCCCATTTTCAATAGCACTCATATAGCCCCTGTCCATATTAAGCGCTCGGCAAATATCGCCTTGCGACATTCCTTTACTTGTCCGTATTTTCTTAATATTCTGACCTAACCTTTTACTTATCAACATAATCATAGCATACGAGATATTGCACTTTCAAACAATCTTGTACTATAATTCAAGTATGGAAGCGGCGAATCAAAACCAAAAATTTCCTTTCTATTTTTTGTCGGCTCCCCCCACACCCGCCGAAAATCTAAAGAAAGGAAGGAAAATTTTTGGTTTTGTACCGCGACCGAAGGGAGCGGACGAGGCGCGCTCATTCGTTCAGTTTCCGCTCGAAAAAGGTTCGCGCAAAGTGTATGATTACAGCACCAGTAGTAACTTGTTCGGAATTAGGAATATGGAGCGATTTTGCAGAAGTCAAAATCGCGCTGTCAATTTTTTCAAAACCCTTTCCGCCTACGGCGGAAGCCGTGAAATCCCATAATTCCCCCCAGCGTATGGAAACAACTCAAACCAAAACTAAATGCGTTCTCTATGCTCGCAAGAGCACCGAGGAAGATGACAAGCAAGTGATGAGTATTGAAGCTCAACTGTTTGAGTTACAGGAATTTGCTCGCAGAGAACGCATTGAAATCGTAAAAGTATTTACGGAAGCGAAAAGCGCAAAGAAGCCCGGGCGAGACGGTTTTGCCAAAATGATTGAGTATATTGAAAACTCTACTGAACCTTTAGGAATTTTGGCATGGCACCCCGACCGTCTCGCCCGTAATTCTGTTGATGGTGGAAAAATAATATATCTAGTAGACATCAACAGAATTGCTTCTTTACGCTTTCCGCAGTTTTGGTTTGAGCCAACTCCGCAAGGCAAATTCATGTTGCAAGTGGCGTTCGGACAGTCTAAATATTTTTCTGACAACCTTGTTGAAAATGTAAAGCGTGGAATCCGCCAAAAAATCCGCCGTGGTGAGTGGCTAACGCTCGCTCCGTTCGGTTATGTGAACAATTTGAAAACGAAAAATATTGAACCAGACAAAGTGAAGTCTCGTATTATCAAGCGAGCGTTTGAAGAATACACCACGGGAACGCATACGCTCAAATCATTAGCGGATTTTTTGGCAGATTACGGCGTTGTGCAGAAAAAAGGAACGCCACTTGCCAAAGTTTCCGTTGTGAAAATGTTGACCAACAGAGCATATCTCGGCTTTATCAAGCATCGTGGTGAATGGCACAACGGAAACTTTGAGCCAATTCTTTCTCCGACACTGTTTGAAGCAGTTCAAAAAGTGCTCACTTCGCGCAAGAAACCGAGAAAGTCCAAAGTTGCGCTTCCGTTCGTGTTTACGGGGTTTGCAAAATGTGGCGAGTGCGGCTGTGCGATTACGGCGCAATATGCGACCAATCGCTTTGGTACGCGCTACACCTACTATCGTTGCACCAAGAAAAATGGAAAGTGCGCACAGCCGTATACGCAAGAAAAGATACTCGCCACACAATTGCAAACACTGCTTCAATCAGTGTCGCTTCCTTTTTCTGAAATTGAAGAAATGGACAAACAGATAACTCTATGGGAAAACGAATCAATTTCTGAAAAAGGAAGTGTTGCCCAAAATTTGAAGGAAAAGATTCGAGCAAACGAAGAAAAACTGAATAAACTCGTTTCAGTTTTTCTTGACGGCGATATTGAACGAGAAATGTATCTCGCACGCAAAGACCTGCTCATGCGTGAAAAGGTGGGTTTGCTCGAATCAAAAACAAATTTTGGACAACAGAGAAAGAATTGGGTCGAACCCTTGCGGAGTTTCGTTTTGTCCTTGAAACAAGCGGTCGATTTAGAAAAAACTTCCAATCATTTAGAATGGAAGAAGTTTTTTCAGAAAATCGGCTCTAACCCTGAAATCAAGGACAAAACGGTTTCCATACGCTGGGGGGAATTATGGGATTTCACGGCTTCCGCCGTAGGCGGAAAGGGTTTTGGCGAAAATCAAAGCACGATTTTGGCTTCCGCAAAATCGCTCCATATTCTTAATTCCGAACAAGTTACTACTGGTGCCGGGGAGAGGACTCGAACCTCCATGAATTGCTTCGCGTGGTCCTAAGCCACGTGCGTCTACCAATTTCGCCACCCCGGCGCATATATGATGTTTTCTAACGCCCTTTACTTTATATTATTATCAGCACATTGTCTAACTGGTTAAAACCTGTTAGAGTAATTTGCGACGCGCCCTTACTAGGTTCGTATAGGCGCTGCACTCGGACAAATATCGAGTGCGGGCACTCGTTCTTTGTCCTCGTTTGCGCCCATAGCTCAGCTGGTAGAGCAGATCCCTCTTAAGGATAAGGTCGTAGGTTCGATCCCTACTGGGCGCACCACAAGAGTGCTTCTTGTTTGATAAATCAAACAATGTCGCACAAAAATAAACGAAGTGAGTTTTTGCGACCAAATAAGGCGCGTGTGCACCAATATTTAGGGTCTTTTCTTTTTTGCAGCTTTCAGAAAATTCCTACCGGTCACAACAGATCTACCGATTCGATTTTCCAGCTTTCTCCTTGCAACCCCAGCGATCTCGCCACCAGCCTTGGCATCAGAAGATAATTTATCCATACCTTGCGATTCTTCAGTACGGTGGATCTCTGTAGTCGAGCGTTCTCCGAGCATCGTAAATATCAACTCGAAGTCATCCATATGGTCTCGAAGATTTTGTCGCTTCAATCCCTTCAGATTCTTATACTCGCTAGGGGTGACACCAAAGGTCGCTTTTGATATCTCAGCCGTCAAAATCTCGTAATCTGCCTCATTTGCTGCACCGCGATTTTTCCATTCATCCGTGAGTTCTTCGCGAATCACGATCCCACGCATCTTTTTTTCAATCCAATCCTCGGAGTATCCTTTCAGCTTGTAAAGCATTCTAGTGCGCTTAGCAGCAAGTTCCGGATTCTCGATCTCTTGAACTCTTTCATAACCGACTCTGGCCAACCAGCGTTTGAATGGTTCGGCTTTCGGAGAGGGAATTGACTGGATGATTCTGAAGATACTTTCAGTATTGGCACAGTCAGTCTCATACTTCTTTCCGTCTGAAGACATTAATTTCAGTTGTCGACAAACTGTCGATAATTCAATAAACGATTTACCGACTGCAGAAATATAGTGCAGAAGACTGAGTTTGCAAGAATCCCTATAATATGCAATACTATTTCACATGGTAAATCGAATGCGCGCAACGCGGTCTCACCGCAATAACAGACGCTCACATCACGCCTTGGACGCAGTGCGACTTTCGAAGTGTGCGGATTGCGGAGCATTGCACCAAGCTCACAAGATCTGTATGAATTGCGGGTCTTACAATGGTCGCAAGGTCATCGATCTTGCCGCAAAGGTTGCCAAAAAGGTCAAGGCGAGAAAGGCGGCAGCTGCGAAGGCAAAGTAATCGGGAGCAAAGTAATCCTAGATCGTTTAAACCCTAAATCCGAAATCCTAAACTCTGGACAGATCCAAATTATCAAATCTGAAATTTGCACTTAGATATTGTTTAGGATTTAGAACTTGGAGTTTAGAATTTGAAAAAGCTTCGGTCATTCGGAAATTAAAATGAGATTTTAAATCAAAAGTTCTTTCAACATCATGGCCAATAGACACCTCTCACGCTCGATCGTTTTGCAATCACTATTTGAGTGGGATAGTCGAGGCCAGCACGATCTGACTGTTGCCCCGATAGTTACGAGAAATATAAAAGAATTCGCCCCTGGTATGGGCGACGACACATTTGTCATGGACCTCATGAAGGGGATCCTCGCCAAGAAAGATGACCTCCGTGAGATCATCGAAAAAGCTGCGCCTGACTGGCCGATAGACAAGATCAGTCCAGTAGATCGCAATGTTCTCAGACTCGGACTCTATGAGCTCCTTTTTGCCGACCGCGCAGAGGTGCCGGCGAAAGTCGCCATCAACGAAGCGATCGAACTCGCCAAAACTTATGGCGGTGAGACTTCGGGAAGATTTGTGAACGGAGTTCTTGGTGCAGTTTACAAAGAGCTCGGTGAACCAGGTAAGGACGCGGTCCCTGCAAAAAAGAAGAAGCCAGCCGATGTGCCGTATGATGAGATGCCGATCCAGCATCTAGGCGGGGCGGTGGTTTATGGAAAGAAAGGTGATGATATCTATATGGCGTTCGTTCATGATGTATTTGGTCATTGGACATTGTCGAAAGGTAAGATACCGGATGGTATCGCTCCGAATGATGGAACGGTCGCTAAGGTCAAAGAAGAGATCGGACTAGATGTAGAGATCAAAGCGGATCTCGGAACGAATGAATACATCGCCAACGATCCGGAGATAGGGAAGATCAGGAAGCAGGTGCATTATTACCTGACGGAATCAAAATTCACTGACCTCACGCTAGCAAAGAAGCCAGGGTTAGATGATGCCAAATGGTTCAAGCTCGCAGACATCCTCGAATTGAATTTTTATAATGATATCTTGCCGATCGTGACGAAGGCGGTAACTTTGTTAAATGACGGGAAATGATGATCGGATATTAGGATCAAAAAAGCTATGAAAACCAAATCTATCGAATCTCTATCAGAACATATCGGAGTCGCCTTCTCCGATATTTCACTTTTACGTACCGCCTGCACGCACAGGTCATATTTAAATGAAAACAAATCAGCCGGAGGCGCGCACAACGAACGATTGGAATTCCTGGGAGACGCCGTTCTCGAATTGG
Organism: bacterium; assembly: GCA_025355565.1. Taxonomy (GTDB): domain Bacteria; phylum Patescibacteriota; class Minisyncoccia; order Phycocordibacterales; family PALSA-1337; genus C7867-002. The sequence goes on along the minus strand of JANXZK010000027.1, from coordinate 29,457 downwards.
TCGTCACGAGTTTTCTCTTTAGGAAATATCCAAAGAAGCAGGAAGGGGAGTTGACCGCATTCCGTTCTTCGATCGTGAACACGGTGAGCTTGACCAAAGTTGCCGAAAAAGTTGGGCTAAATGATTATATGCTCATGTCCAAAGGCGAATCGAAAGATAACGGTCGTGCTCGTTCAGTCATCCTCGCTAATGCGGTGGAGGCAGTTATCGGGGCGATATATATGGATGGTGGTTATAATGTCGCGGCGAATTTCATCAGCGAATATATATTGAATACTATCGATATTGAAGAAATCGTCGCCAAAAAAACATGGATCGATGCCAAGAGTAAATTTCAAGAAAGGGCGCAAGAAAAAGTCGGTATTACGCCTAGTTATCGCACATTGAAAGAAATAGGGCCAGATCACAATAAAGTCTTCACTTTGGGAGTATTTTTAGGCGATATCCAAATCGCTACTGGTTCTGGTCAATCTAAACAAGAAGCGGAACAACAGGCGGCAGAGAGAGCCCTCAAGGAGAAAGGATGGTAATATTAAAATCCTAATTAGATCTTAGCGTGTTTGTGACTTATTCGATGTGATACAATGTATAAATGCATCTCAAGTCCCTCGAACTTTCTGGTTTCAAATCATTCGCTAAAAAGGCGAATTTACAATTTAATACACCGATCACGGGAATAGTGGGTCCGAATGGTTCAGGGAAGTGTGTTGACGGTGGGACGTTGGTCCAACTCGAAGATGGTTCTGTTAAACCGATCAAGGAACTATTTGACATGGCACAAGCTCGCGCACGGGCTGTCACGATGTTCGATGATGGAATGGCTGTCATCGATACAAATGTGTCATTCAAGGTTGCCGCACTCAATCTGAATACTTTAAAGACAGATTGGCGCAATGTCGCCGCATTTGTCCGTCGAACGGCACCAGACGAGATGTTGGAAATCAATACGCGGTCTGGAAGAACTATAGTCGCTACACCGTATCATCCGTTGTTTGTATGCGAGAATGGTGCTGTCCACTCCGTGCGTGCTGATGCTGTAAAGACTGGTTTACGCATCGCTGCGCCAAGATCGCTACCTATCGTTGGTCGGATGCAACAGATATCGATGAAAGATGTCGCCGTTGCGTTCAGGTCGGAAGATAACGTCTATGTCCCGTATAATCCGATGTTGGAGGAGCTCATCGATCTGCGAATGCTCGAGAGAGGAGTTACGACTACGAGTGCACTCGAGAGAGTTTCTGGCTCGGCGACGAGTTCATTTTCTCGTGTTCGTATGACTCAGGCTATGCCAGTCACATATCTTCCAGCTCTCTGTGGGCCATACATCCATACCTATCCAAGCCGTGTATTGAAATCGAAAGGTGAGGGGACGATGAATATACCTGAATACGTCGATGAGGATTTGGCCCGCTTTCTCGGGTATATCATAGCCGAAGGTAGGACATCTCGAAATGGTCAAGTTCGGTATGTGAACGATGACCCGGCTTCCATAGCTGATTTCGTATCTTGCGTACACAAATGTTTCGATTTGGAGGCAAAGGTCTTTTCTTACAAAGGTGAGACAAAAGATGTCATAATATTTTCTATAACGCTCGCTCGCGTGCTTGACAAAATATTTGGTATGACGATCGAAGGGGCATCACGAACAAAGAAGGTGCCGCCACAGATATTCCAATCCCGCGATCATGTAGTCGAGGCATTTCTAGGCGCCCTATATGATGGTGATGGACACTTTAGTTTCAAGATATCGAAAAGTACGGGCAAGAGACAGGCGTATATAGAGTACGCCAGCGCCAGCGAAGAATTGGCGCGCGGAGTTTCGACCTTGCTTCTCCGACTGGGAATACTCTCTGACATAAAGAAAAAATATAAATACGCTTCGAATTCGCCGACAAAAACAGTCAGACCATATTGGTCAGTCTATGTTTACGGCAATGCAAATATTCGTAGTTTTGCTGAAAGGATCCAGCCAAAAGGCAGGAAATCGGCCACTGTAAAAGCGATGCGGAATATGGATGTGCGCAGGGGAAATCCCAATCATGATCTCATACCCGGGATTCTCGATCGATTGCATATGTTGATCAAGGACGCTGGTGTCAGTGTAAAAAAGGTACGCAAAGAACATCCAACACTCGCCGCATATTATGAAAAACGCTGTCTACCGAGCCGTGGAGGAGTGGACAGGGTTGTGAGTTATCTAGAATCAGTCGCTCCTGTATCAAACGATGCTTGGCGACAACGTGCGAACGGACTTCGCAAGTTTTCAAGCTCAGATGTCCTGTGGGATGAGATCGTTTCGGTACGCGAGGTTCCGTCCGGGCGGTATGTCTATGACCTCACCGTAGATCACGATCATAATTTTGTTGCCAATAATATATTTGCTCATAATAGCAACGTCGCCGAGGCATTCCGTTTCGTATTGGGCGAGCAATCGATAAAGTCATTGCGCGGGAAGCGAGGAGAAGACATGATCTGGAATGGTGGTGGCGATGTCGGGTCCGGTTCCGGTAAAGGCAATAGGGCGAGCGTCAAGCTGACTTTTGATAACACTAGGAAGATGTTCCCGAGCATCGATTTTGACGAAGTGGCGATCGAGCGTGTGGTTCATCGCGACAATGTGAACGAGTACATGTTAAATGGCAGCCAAGTGCGGTTGAAAGATATCGCCGAACTCTTGGCAACGGCACATATCGGCGCTAGCGGCCACCACATCATCTCTCAGGGCGAGGCGGATCGCATCTTGTCGGCATCCATCCGTGAGCGCCGCGAGATGATCGAAGACGCGCTCGGTCTCAAGTTGTATCAATGGAAGAAATCGGAAAGCCTGCGCAAACTAGAGAGGACGGAAGAGAATATAAAACAAGTGGAGTCATTGCGCCGCGAGATCGCTCCACATATCCGATTCCTAAAGAAGCAAGTTGAGAAAGTTGAGAAAGTCGAGGAATTGCGCAAAGAGCTCATCGCTATGTACAAGGAGTATTTTGCTGCGGAAGAACATTATCTAAGATCGGAGAAAGCTCGCCTCGATGCGGATATCGTCGGGCCGCAAAGAGAATTGGCAGAGCTCGATCGGGCGCTCGGAAATGCCAAGAAGATCCTGACGGACGCCAAAGGAAAGGATGCGAAGAGCGATGAAGTGATCAGATTGGAAAGTCGACTAGCAAAAACCCGAATGGATAAGGACTCAGTCATGCGTGAGCTCGGACGTCTAGAAGGTGAGATAGCGGCTAACAAGCGCGCTATAGAAAAAGAGCGATCACGGATCACGGATGAGGAGTCGAAGACAGTATATCTGAAAGATGTGGAGGAGATCGTCAAGCAGATCGAAAATGGAAAAGTCAAAATGGAAAATTTGACCGCCATCGACGAGGTCAAGCGCTTATTCGGCGAAGTAGTTTCGTCTCTGCGGGCGTTCATTACGAAGAATAGATCCTCGCATGATTCCGCATCGATAGGCGATGCGGAAAAGGAGATCGATACTCTGACCAAAGAGAAAGGCGAATCGGAGGGCGTTATCCGGTCATTGATTGCGGATGAAGTGAAACTGACGCGCGAATACAGTCACCTCAAAGACACGATCGAAAAAGAGAAGGATACAAATCGTGAGGCGGAGAAGGATGTCTTCAAGATCATCGCTAGGCAAAATGAAGTTCGAGCCGTATTCAACACTCTGAACGCGGCCAAACTGACACTTTCGCATGAAGAGGAGTCGTTCAAGAGAGATCTCGGCGAAGCGGGGATATTGGTCGGACGTGATGCTGTTAACTTTAACGCTCTGGACAGAATACCTTCTTCACGCTCGGAGCAATCAGAACGACGCAGGAAGATCGAGCGAAACAAAGTCCGTCTCGAAGATTCCGGCGGGGCTGGTGGTGCGGAAGTGATGAAGGAATATCGTGAGACAGAAGAGCGCGATGCGTTCTTGGCGAGAGAGCTCGAGGATCTCTCGAAAGCGGCTCACGAATTGCAGAAGCTCATCGTCGAACTCGATGCCCGCATAGATCTGGAATTCAAGAGCGGTATCATGAAGATAAACAGCGAATTTGAGAAATATTTTACTCTGATGTTCGGTGGTGGACATGCGGAGCTCCTGGTCGTGAAACAGGAAGTGCGGAGAAAGAAGCAGGGAGATATGGGGGAGCTCAGCGAATTGTTAGATGGCGATAGCGACGCGATCATCTCCGAACAAGGAGGGGCAGATCTACCAGAAGGACTCGACGTGAACGTCAGTCTGCCGCGCAAGAAGATAAAGGGCCTCATGATGCTCTCAGGCGGCGAGCGTGCGCTCACTTCGATCGCGCTCCTATTCGCGATCTCACAGGTAAATCCGCCGCCATTCATCATCCTAGATGAAACAGATGCCGCGCTCGACGAGGCGAATTCTCGTAAATATAGTGACATGATCGAGGATCTCTCCAAACATTCACAACTCATTTTGATCACTCATAACCGCGAAACTATGTCACGTGCCGGCGTACTCTACGGTGTCACTATGGGTTCTGATGGTGCCTCGAGACTTCTCTCCATCCAGTTCGAAGAGGCTGTAAAAGTCGCAAAATAATGTAGGAGTGAATACCCGCATACAGTCTGCATCGTAAACCCAAGTCGGGTCGTATTGATCGGTGTGTGACCCATCCCACCTGTCCCCTCACTTCCTCGCAATTTGCTAGCAATCTCTCGGCATTTTCTCAAAGGACTCGCAAGAGGGAAATTTGACTAGTGACACCTTTTTGTATTAATATACAAATATGCCTCCATTAAATAAACTTACAACCAAAGCTAGAGAAGCCCTGAAGAGAGCCCATGAACTCGCTATCGAAAGAGGTCAAAATCACGTAAATCCAGTTCATCTCCTTTGCGCGCTCATACTCCAGGAAGAGAGCATGGTTGCTTCCATATTGGACAGACTGGAGATAGACACGCCAGTGCTCACGGACATCGTACTTGAAAGCATCGAGTCGATCGAATCTTCGAATGTACTCTCGCCTTCATATCAGATATATCTGACACCGGACTTGGCGCAGACGCTAGACAACTCGGTCAAGGTTGCGGCGACTCTCAAAGATGAATTCATCTCGACGGAACATCTGTTCTTGTCCATATTTGACATACCATCGATCGCTAAGGATATCCTCGCCAGATTCAAGATAGATAGGGAGGCCGTCGTCAAAGTCATCGAAAACTTGAAATCCAATCCTGCATCCAAAAATGTCGAACCAAAAAAGTTTCGTGTGCTTTACAAGTACGCGAGGTCACTCACAAAGCTCGCCAAGGAAAATAAACTGGACCCAGTCATCGGTCGTGATGCGGAGATCATGCGTATAATCCAAATACTTTCGCGTCGCACAAAGAATAACCCTATCTTGATAGGTGAAGCAGGTGTCGGGAAGACTGCCATCGTCGAAGGCCTCGCGCTACGCATGTCACAAGGAGATATTCCTGAGTCGCTCAAAGATAAGGAACTCGTGTCGCTCGATCTAGGTTCTCTGATCGCCGGTACGAAATATCGCGGTGAGTTTGAGGAACGTTTAAAAAATATTCTAAAAGAAGTTGAACGTTCAGATGGGAAGATAATCCTATTTATCGATGAGATACACACTCTAGTAGGCGCGGGAGCTTCCGAAGGTTCGATGGACGCATCAAACATGTTGAAGCCTGCTCTCGCACGCGGCGAGCTCCGTGCTATCGGCGCGACGACGATCAAGGAATATCAGAAATATATCGAGAGGGATCCGGCGCTCACGCGTCGTTTCCAGCCAGTATTTGTGAACGAGCCTTCCGTCGATGACGCGATCGCCATCTTGCGCGGTCTCAAAGAAAAATATGAGCTATACCACGGCGTGCGTATCACCGATGATGCTATCGTCGCGGCAGTCACTCTCGCCAGTCGATATATCACTGACAGATTCTTGCCGGACAAGGTCGTCGATCTCATAGACGAGGCTTCATCCAGTCTGCGCATCTCGCTAGAAAATATGCCGCCACAGCTCGAGGAGACTCGTCGCAAGATCATGCGTCTCGAGATCGAGAGAGAGGCTTTGAAGAAAGAGAAAAACAAAGAAGCCAAGGATCGCAGTGCCAAGATCGAGAAAGACATCGCCGACTTGAAGGAGGGCACTTCTGAGCTCGAACTCAAATGGAAGAATGAAAAGGAAACCATCGCTGATCTGAAGCGCATCAAGAAAGAGCTCGAAGCAATGCGCATCGAAGGCGAAGAAGCAGAGGCGAGGACCGACCTCGCCAAGGCCGCGGAGATCCGCTATGGACGATTGCCTGCACTCGAGAAGGAATTGGAGCAGAAAACCAAGAGATTGAAGAAGTTGCAGGCTTCACGCCGTATATTGAAGGAAGAGATCAACGCAGAGGATATCGCCTCGGTAGTCTCTCGCTGGACGGGTATCCCAGTATCGAGGATGATGGAATCAGAAGCGGCAAAGCTCTCTCGCATGGAAGCAGATCTCGAGAAGCGCATCGTCGGCCAAACTGAAGCAGTCACAAAGATCTCAGACACGATCCGCCGTTCGCGTGCCGGTATCGCTGATCCAAATAGACCCATCGGCTCGTTCATCTTTTTGGGTCCTACTGGCGTCGGGAAAACGGAGCTCACAAAGGCTCTAGCTGAGTTCCTATTCAATGATGACAAGGCTCTGATACGCGTTGATATGTCCGAATTCATGGAGAAGCATTCTGTCTCAAAGTTGATCGGCGCGCCTCCGGGATACGTTGGCTATGATGAAGCGGGAGGTTTGACTGAAACGGTCCGTCATCGACCATATTCTGTCATCCTATTCGACGAGATAGAGAAAGCTCATCCAGAAGTATTCAACGTGCTCTTGCAAGTTCTCGACAATGGACGTCTCACGGATAGCAAAGGACGCGTCGTGAATTTCCGTAACACTGTCATCATCATGACGTCGAACATCGGTGCTCAACATATCGAGCGTATGGAAAAGCTCGGTTTTGCCAAGAATTCCGAAAATCGAGACAAGGAGAATTACATTGAAGCAAAGAATAGGATCAATGGCGCGCTCAAGGACTATTTCCGACCAGAATTTTTGAATCGCGTCGATGATATCATCATCTTTGACATCCTTTCTCCGAAGGCGATCAGGGACATCGTCGATATCCAAGTCGGCGAGGTCGTGAAGCGTCTCAAGGAAAAGGGTATAGAGCTCGTATTGAATCTCGCCGTTTTCGAGCATCTATCCAAGGAAGGCTACAATCCGCAATATGGTGCACGTCCATTGAAACGTCTCATCCAAAATATGATCTTGACGCCTGTCGCAAATCTACTCATCTCTCAGAAAGTATCGAAGGGAGGCACGATCATCGTAAACACATCTTCTAGTGAGGCGGTAAGCTCTGTAAGATCGCAGGCCGTTTCAGTTGACGTCTCGGGATTTACTTTCGAAGTCAAAAATCCAAGCAAGAGAAAAGGGGAGAGTCCGATCGTCAGTAGTGATTTTACGGGAAAAGATTTTGCCATTAAAGCGTAATTGTATTAGAATGACTCCACGGTTAGATGGGGTTATATTTGTAGTATGGTCACAGTTGAAATCTCAGTATATGCGCCGATCGGATAGCGGCTATTCCAGTGGACTGTAAATCCACGGCCCAATGGGCATCGGGGGTTCGAGTCCCTCTCGGCGCACACGAGAAAATCCGCGGAAGCGGATTTTTGAGTGGTGTATTTATACACTTTGCGCGAACCTTTTTCGAGCGGAAATTGAATGAATGAATCAGTCCCGCCACCTGGGGAATGAATGCGGGCGGGTTTCGGATTCGCCAAATTTTTTCTGCGCCAATACAAATTCATATATGGAATACAAGCGCAATAACTGCTAAACTGTGGATATCACGATATGGCTCAAATTTCCAAAACATTAGGTCAAAACATTAAGCGCATACGGCTTCGCCGTAAGATGTCGCAAGGCGACATTTGTCGAGCAATTGATATGGATAGAAGTTATATGAGTGCGATTGAAAGTGGCAAGAAAAATGTAACTATTGCAGTTGTAGAAAAAATTGCTCGTGCACTTAATGTTTCGGTTGATGAGCTTTTAAAATAAATATATGCGCGAACGTCTAAATTTAGAAAACCCAAGAAACGAAGAAGCTATTGAGCGAGAGAAAAGATCGGAAGTCCTTTTGCGTTTTTTACGCACGGCAGAAAATATTGAACCGTTTCATGGAAGAAAAATAGAAGATATATTTTCAAGCGAGAAAGAAAAACGCACTTTTCTTGAAAATCTACAGGAAACAGAATTTGTTGAGTTGTTAGACGGAGTAAATGGAATCTTGCGCGGTAAGAAGAAAGACGAATGGGGTATGGATGGAGAGACTGTTGCGCTAGAAGCAGTCATGACGGGAATAGGTTATGTTCCACCAAGACAAGAAGATAAGCCAGATTTACTTGCTAAAGTTTTGGCTTCTGCAAAAGAGATGAGTCAGGGCGGAAAAGATTTGAGAGATGTTGCATTACTTGTTTCGTCATCCTTAAACGCTATTCACCCATATTTAGATGCAAATGGTAGGACGAGTCGGCTAATTTATACACTGCTCACTAAAGAGTTTAATGACGAAACAAAAGCCGAATTACAAGGAGTGCTAAGCAGAGACGGTAGGGATACATTGGATATTGATCCTGGACTTATCCAACATGAAATTAACAAATTGATAGAAAAAGAAATCGGAGTAACAGATATTGAAATCAACACTGATAAAATTACAAACCTCTTCGGCAGTAAACGCGATTTTCAATTTGATGCCGAAATTTTGGAAGAAGACCAAAAATTATTTGGCGAACTTTTAGATAAAGATGGCCGATATTTGTTTTTGAGCGTTTTTCAGTATTTACAACAACAAGGTGATAAAGAGAAATATCTTCGCAAATTTCCAGAACGCGCAGCTGTTCCCATTGAATTACTTTCAAAAAATTTGACACAAGAGGGACTAAGTCAAATTCTCCAAACCTACAAGGAATTGAAGAAAAAATATGTCGAGATCTTGATCGATAGTATTTCTCATCCCGAAAATGAGAAATATCAAATTGAACACGAGGGACAAAAAATCTATCTCAAGGATTATTTTGAGTTGAGAATGAAAGAAAAGGCCGAAGAAATTGCTGAAGAAGACCGAGTGGCAAAAGAGAGACAGGAAGCAGAAGAAAGAGAGTTGGCGCGAATTGAACAAAAAGAGAATCTGATTAAAGAAAGGTTCAATCAAAGCGATGGTGAATACAAAACTTTTTCTGCGGAAGAAATAAACGCTCTGCAACAACTAACGCAAGAACTCGCTCAAATTATTGAAGCAGAAAAAAGTTTTGAGGGTCAGCAATATACGGATGAACAAAAACTAGAAATTTTAACAGATTCTCTTTTTGATCTTTCTCAACGAGTAAATGCAAACATTACCGTGTCGAGAGAGCAGGTAAATACTTATGTGGCAGGAAAACAAAAAGAATTATTGGAATACTTTTCGCAATATCATACAGCCGCGAAGATGATAAGCCATTTAGATAACTCTCAAGTTTTCAAATACAGACTTGATACCTCAAAAGATTACGAAATCTCTTTTACAAAGCAGGAGTATTTAGAAGACAAAGATGATATTTCAGGATTTTTGGACGATCTGTTTTCGCAGTCGGTTTATTATGTCAGCGAAAATGGCTCATCATTGAGAATGAAATTATTTGAAGTCAAATCAAAAAAGATAGAAGAAATTGTCCAGCAAATTATGGAGGGAATTTTTTATAGCGACAAAATGGTAGATTATAGCGAAAAGAAAGTTGTGAGAGTTGATAGCGAACAGCCAGCACCTCGCAAATATATTTTTGAAATCGCCAGCCCCGATTTTTTGGCGACAATCCAAAAACAAACAGAACAGGCTGTTCGCGCAAGTGTTGGAACTATTAAGGACGAGGAAGGAATCTACGTTAATATTCCCGAAGGGTCAGCTCTACATTCTGGTTGGCATATCGTGAGTGTTAAGAATTTGAGGGAATAAATTCTTATTTGTGGCGCAGAAAAAATTTGGCGAATCCGAAACCCGCCCGCATTCATTCCCCAGGTCACGGATATTTTCTTGCTAGAAAATTCCGCCGAGGCTCTGCGAGGCGGTGGCGGGGCTGATTCATTCGTTCAGTTTCCGCTCGAAAAAGGTTCGCGCAAAGTGTATAATTAGAGCACACGAGAAAATCCGCGGAAGCGGATTTTTGAGTGGGTGACGAAGCGAGGCACCTGCGTGCCTCGCGGGAGGGACGAGAAAAGTCTGAGCGTGTCGCACGGAATCCGAGCGTAACGAGTATGAGTACGACGCGAAGACTGTACCGAAGCTGTAAGCTTCGAGTCCCTAATATGAAAAAATTTATCGTTTCTATAGCGATTCCAATGACAGTATCGTTGTTGGCGTTTACTTTCGCGGTTCCTAGTAGTACGCAGGCACAAACAGTTACTGATCTTTACTAAACTCCTTTCTTATTATGGCGGCTCAGCAAAGACATAACCATAGGAAAGGAATTGTGTGATTGTCAGTAAATAACACTATGTTCTTGAAATGAACATATAATTAGATATTTGGCAACTTGCTTTTTGTAACCCGCTATGCTAACTTGTGATCACAAATGCCTTCGGGCTCGCCCTCTTCGGGGGGAGATAAAGTAAGTAGGAAAGCCGTCAGAAAAAGTTTTTGGCGGCTTTTCTTATTGTCTCAAAGAGTTTCTGGTCAACGACACCGATCTTGTTTATCAATCGTTTCGTGTCGATCAGTCGTATCTGCGAAGTTATAACAAACGCTTTTCTACCGTCAACCATTCCCAATGATATGTGGTATGGATTCTTCTTTTCCGAAGATGTAAGAGGCATGACTAGACAAACTTGTTTGCTAAACCCTCTGACTGATGAAATATATACTATGCACGGGGCGAATAGCCATTGTCGACTCGTTTCGCGTGCGATTTGTTGCGCGGTCTGCTATTCTTAGTTCATGCAAACAGATAAAGAGAAAATTGAGCGGAAGATATCGGAATTGGAGGCCCTCATGGCTACTGGCGATCTTTGGGCGGACAAAGTCCGAGCGCAAGCGACTATCAGAGAGCTCCAAAATCTGAAAGATAGTCTCGCTGGTATCGGCAAGTATGACAAAGGCAATGCTATTCTGTCGATCCTCTCTGGTGCGGGAGGTGACGACGCGGAAGATTTTTCCGCGATGCTTCTCCGAATGTATAAACGATATTCCGAGGGTCAAGGTTGGGGATGGTCCGAGATCCATGCAAATGAAAATGATCATGGAGGTTATAGAAACGTGACGGTTGAAATATCAGGAAAGAACGTTTACGGAACGTTGAAACATGAGTCGGGTGTACACAGGTTAGTGCGTATCTCTCCATTTAATGCAAATCAAAAGAGACAAACATCATTCTCTATGGTTGAAGTGATCCCAGAATTCGAGAAGACTTCGGCTAATGACATCATGATACCTGATAATGATCTCGAGGTCTCGATAGCCAAATCTGGTGGTCCAGGGGGTCAGAACGTGAACAAGAGGGAGACGGCAGTTCGGCTGGTCCATAAACCGACAGGTATATCGATACATGTAACCTCGGAACGTTCTCAGGCACAGAACCGTGAGAAAGCTATGGATATCCTACGTGGCAAGATCTGGAAGCGGATGGAGGACGAACGCATCGCGCATGAGAAAGGCATGCAGATCTCCTCGACGACTTCTATCGAATGGGGCAATCAGATCCGTTCGTACGTTCAACATCCATACAAATTGGTCAAAGATCATCGAACCGATCTCGAGACGACGCAGGTTGATAAGGTATTGGAAGGGGATTTACAAGAGTTTATTGATGCCGAAGCAGCATTGTAATGTTATACTGTATGCATGATTTACTACGATAAAGTTTCAAAAGTATATCCAGACAAGTCGGTCGCATTGGATGGGGTCAGTTTCGGGGTGGAACCAAAAGAATTCGTGACGATAGTCGGACATTCCGGAGCTGGTAAGACGACACTGATGAAGATGCTCATCGCCGAAGATTGGCCGACAGAGGGGGCTGTATTTTTCGAGTCTTCCAATATCCACAAATTGAATAAAAGGGCCATGAGTAGACTTCGACGTAGGATCGGTACCGTCTTTCAGGATTATAGATTGCTGCAAAACAAGACAGTATATGAGAATATCGCTTTTGCTATGGAAGCCGCCGGGAGGACAGATAGTGAGATATCTGCTGACGTGCCGCATGTCCTGGAACTCGTTGATCTAGGCCACAAGATATGGAATTTCCCTAAGGAGCTTTCTGGAGGCGAACGTCAGAGAGTCGCTATCGCGAGGGCGATCGTCACGCAACCTGATATAATCATAGCTGACGAGCCAACAGGCAATCTAGACCCGACCAATACGTATGAGATCATCCGTATCTTGCAGAAGATAAATGAGCTAGGTACGACGGTCTTGCTCACCACTCACAACAAGGGCGTCGTCGATACTATCGGTGGGCGTGTTATCACTATGGAGAAAGGTAAGGTGGTGAGGGATGATAAAGGGGGCAAATACATATTATAACGTTATACTTACTCTATGATATTTACGAACTTCAAACGCATAACTCGCACCGGCTTCGTCAATTTCTGGCGTAACGGTTTTCTGTCGTTCGCGGCGATCGTGGTTCTCACCATCTCTCTACTCGCCATCGGCGCGATCATTTTTTCTGGTGCATTCGGCAGAGCGCTCATCGCTGATGTGAAAGACAAAGTCGATATCAACGTGTATTTCGCCTTGAATGCTCCGGAGCAAGATATCCTCGCTGTGCAAGCTGATCTCGATAGGCTGCCGGAAGTCGCCAGTACGACATATATCTCTCGCGATCGAGTTTTGGCGAAATTCAAAATGAAATGGCAAGACAATGCACTCATCATGCAAGGCTTGGACGAGATCGGTGACAACCCATTTCCAGCGACATTGAATGTGAAGGCTAGAGATCCTGGTCAATATGGCAGTATTGCGCAATATCTCTCAAACAAGAATCCGGCGATGTCTGATGGTACACCAACGATCGAGAAGGTCAATTATGAACAGAACAAACTCGTCATCGACAGATTGAGCAAGATCATCCCGGCAGTGGAGAGAGCAGGTCTCTCGATCGCCGTTATCATGGTCTTAGTCGCGATCATCGTCGTTTTTAATACCATCCGTCTCATCGTCTACACATCCAAGGACGAAATCTCTGTGATGAAATTGGTCGGTGCTAGCAACATATACGTGCGAGGACCGTTGATCGTTTCGGGTATCATGTATGGCATCATTTCCGCGCTCATCACTCTCATCATCATGGCGGCAGTCGCCTATTGGAGCGACGCGGTCATCATGCGTTTTGCCGGTGTGGAGATCGCCTCGAACTTCGAATTGGTTGTCAACGTCTTGTCCAGATACTTCGCACAAAATTTTGGTCAGATATTTGTTATCATCATGGGGACTGGTGTCGTTTTGGGTGCGCTCTCTAGTTACATCGCGGCAAAGAGGTATTTGAGAGTTTAAAGTTTGATCTATATGATACATATGATAGATAGAAATTCGCATACTCGCCACAAATACATATTCGTACTTGGCGGGGTGATGTCGGGTGTTGGTAAGGGTATCGCTACGTCATCGATCGGTACGTTACTTTCTAGTAAGGGTTTCTCAGTAAATCTGGTCAAAGTGGACCCTTATCTCAACATCGACGCGGGAACGATGAACCCCACCGAACATGGTGAGGTTTTTGTTTTGGACAGCGGACTCGAGACTGATCAAGACATGGGCAATTATGAGAGATTCCTCGGACGAAACTTGACCGCAGATGACTATATAACTAGCGGCATGGTTTACAGATATGTTATAGAAAAAGAGAGAGCACTCGGGTATGGCGGTAAGTGTGTAGAAGCTATCCCGCATCTCCGTGATGAGATCGTCCATAGGTTTGAACATTCGGCAAAGGTCAACAGATCAGACATCACGATAGTGGAGATCGGTGGTACTGTCGGAGATTATCAGAATATCATGTTCATCGAAGCGGCGAGGTTTCTAAAGATGCGTCATCCCATGGATGTTATCTTTATCATGGTCTCGTATCTGCCAGTACCATCAAAGCTCGGTGAGATGAAAACTAGGCCTACTCAGCATGCCGTACAGCAATTGGCATCATACGGGGTAAATACGGATATCGTGATCGCTCGCGCGGATCATCCGCTCGATGAGCGTCGTAAAGACAAGATCGCCGCGGCTTGTAATATTCCGACTAGAAATGTCATCTCCGCACCGGATATCGATAGTGTTTATGACGTGCCGATAAATTTTCATCGAGGCAAGATCGACGAGATCATTCTCGAGGCGTTGAATATGGAAAAGCCTGAGGCGGGAATCTCGAAGCATGGAAAGGGTGATGACGGTATCGATCTTGATGCGTGGACCAGGATGGCGCGTAGCATGAAGAGTGATGATCATAGGATCATCAATATCGCGATCGTAGGAAAGTATTTTTCTACCGGTGATTTTACTCTGACTGATTCATATTTGTCAGTCTTGGAGGCGATCAAATATTCCGCAAATAAGGTCGGTGCTAAAGCTGTCATACACGCCATCGCCGCGCAGGATTTTGAAGGCAAAGATGCCGATCTGACTTTATTGAACCTATATGATGGCATCATCGTTCCTGGAGGATTTGGCGCGACGGGCATCGAAGGAAAGCTGAATGTCATCCGCTATGCCCGAGAGAACGAGATTCCATACTTTGGACTTTGCTATGGTATGCAGCTCATGACCATAGAATACGCTAGGAATGTTCTAGGTTTGAAGGGCGCGCATACGGCGGAGATCGATCCTAGATCTCCGCATCCGGTCATCGATGTGATGCCAGATCAGAAGAAAAAGATAGCCGCGGGGAACTATGGTGGTTCGATGAGGTTGGGATTGTACCAGGCGAGGCTACTCAAAGGATCGATAGCGAATGAGGCATATTGTAGCCAGATGGAAAATGAGAAGATCAGAGTGGGGAGGGGTAAATCGAAAGTAATCAATGACCCATTGTTCGTGTTTCCAAGTGCCACGATCAAAGAACGCCACCGTCATCGATATGAAGTGAATCCGAGATATGTAAAGCAGTTGGAGAAGGGCGGGTTGGTATTTTCTGGTAAGTCACCTGATGGGACACTGATGGAGATCGCGGAATTACCACGTAGGAGTGGTTCAGGAGATGTGGGTAAGATGAATACTCATCCTTTTTTTCTCGGTACGCAATTCCATCCGGAGTTTTTGGCTAGACCATTAGCGCCTCATCCGCTGTTCACGGCGTTCGTTGAGGCTGTGAAGAAGGTGAATAAGGAGAAGGAGGTTATAAAAACCGCAGCTGCCTGTAACCCCTCACACCCCTTTTAAGTAAGTTGCCATCATGCCTAGCTGCCTGATTTGCCAAACATATAGAAGCATGCTATAATAGTAAATAGACCGATATAACCGTATCGGACTAGAAAGGGTTCTATTAAAAAGTTGAAAAATTTGTCGGTCCTTTTCGGGCCGTTCCTCGTCGAACAAGTGGTCGGCACTATATTGTATTCGATCATCTTTCCATTGGCGTTGCACTACTTCGACCCCGCGAAAAGTTTGATCTGGGGTTTCGTCGTCCAGGTGATCGGGGCATTCGTGTTCATATATGTCTGTGATCGATCCGCACGGGACATTTTTAACCTCCAAGAGATCAAGAGAAAATTCCGCGAGAGATTTCCCAGTCTGCACGATGACTCCGATGGATCTGTCGGAACGGCAGTGAGGGCGTTCCTCATCTTTTGCTGGAAGTGTACACCGCCCATGGTGCTACTGCTCATGAGGAAAGGAGGAGAAAAGGGTCATCCCGGAAGGGAGATCATGCTCATCTTCCTGGCGATCATCGGCTCGACGATCTACTCAGTTGGCTTGAAGTTCATAGCCATCGACGCGGGTCGGTGGGGGCTAGTCGTCATCGTCGGCATCGTCTTGTGGCCACTGTTAAAGAAGCGATGGAGAAAGTTCCGAAAGTAGGCCTGAGTCAGATATTGTCACGGCGCTCTCTGGTATATTCCGGGGGCGCTAGTATTTTATTCCGTGTATTGACAATGTATGCACAATGTATATACTCAATATATTAGACAGAATAAATGAATCAAACATATGAGTACCACTATACAATTACGCATTGATGCAAGAGTAAAATCCATCGCCCAAGAGATCCTAAAGGAGATGGGCTTGGATCTCTCGTCTGCTATCAAGATGTTCTTGAGTCAAGTTATACTTACACGCGGGATTCCATTTCAAGTTTTAACAGAGAATGGATTTACATCTGCACAGGAGAGAATGATGATAAAGGAAACAGAATTGGCAGAAAAACATGGCAAGAGATTTACTAATGCAAAAAAAATGCTTGATGATATACTTAAATGATTGGGATATAACATTTTATACTGCAAGCGGTTTCGAAAAAAACTCCGGATCTTAAATAGATCTGGTGTTTTTAAACACGCTGAGAAATTAGGTTTGGCTACGACCTTATTGAGTGAAGATAAAGAACTACACGTTTCATTTCGTGATCATTCTTTAAGTGGTAGTATGTCGGAATATAGGGAATTTCATCTCGCAGGCGATCTTATCGTGGTGTATAAAATCAATAGATCGTTGGCTGTCATAACATTGACAGCTATAGGCAGTCACTCGGATATATTCTGACGCCTGTTCTGACACCCCTTGAATATTATCCGATTTTAGCGTATTTTTAATGAACACCAGTGTGTTATTGCGGGATCGTCTAATGGTAGGACACATCCCTCTGGAGGATGTTATCTTGGTTCGAGTCCAAGTCCCGCAGCCAAGTCGAGCGACGCTCAAGTCGCGTCAACACAACGTTATTTTAGCACTGCATAGAGCGGACAGGTCTTGGACTCGAACCACTGACGAAAGTTAGCCGTAGAAATTTTGCTCGTTGGAATCCCAGTTACACAGCCAAGAAATAGAATTCGCCAAGGGTTTTTGAAATCCAAAGAGAGCGAGCGGGACGCGAGGCGTAGCAGATATGCAGTATACTGCACTCTTGCAAAACAATGCAAGTTTTCCTATTATATATCTATGTCATCAGGTAAAAAACTAGGTGAAAACCTAAGAAAACTACGATTGAAAAAGAACATGTCGCAAGGAGACCTTGCGACAGCTTTGAATGTGGATAGGGCATATATCAGCAACATTGAAAATGGTCGAATGAATCCTACTCTTTCAACTTTGGAAAAGATCGCTAACGCGCTAGGAATTTCCAGTAGCGAACTTTTAAAATAATTTATGAAATCACCAATTTTAAATTCCCCATACTTTGAACCAAAACTTCATTTTAGTGCTGACGAAAAAGGTTTAACTGAAGAAATCATTGAAAGTCGCCGACCAAGTAGTTTTTATATTCCTGTCCCTCGTGCTAAAACTAAACAAAAGCAATTAGAGTTGAATACGAGCGAAGGGGCTTTTGGTACAGAACTACAAAAAGAAAATGTATTTATAAATAAAGTTCGCGCAAAAATAAAAGATTGGCGTGAAAATGGTTATTCTGGAATTACAAAAACATCTCGCGACTTACTTTCTTATTGGCGGGATGATGCAAGAGAAAATAAATTATTCTTTTGTCAGATTGAAGCACTTGAAACTCTGATTTATGTAAATGAAGTGGCCGAAAAATCTGGAGAAACATGGATTACAAATGACCTTAAAAAAGCATCCACCGATGCTAACCCAGGTCTTTACCGACTAGCGTTTAAAATGGCGACAGGATCTGGAAAAACTGTTGTCATGGCAATGATTATTGCTTACAACACACTGAATAAGATTCGTTACCCGATGGACACGAGATTTACGGATACTTTTGCAATTATTACTCCTGGAATTACGATTCGTGATCGATTAAATGTTCTTCTTCCCAATGATCCGAAAAATTATTATCTACAAAGAGATATTGTTTCCTATCAAGATTTTGATTTATTAAAACAAGCTACGGTATTTATTACAAATTTTCATCAGCTAGAGCAAAGACAAAATCCGCGCTTTCAGGTTGGTGCAGTTATGAAAGCAGCAGGCCTTCTAAAAGATGAGGCTGTAAAAGAGAGCTCAAATGCAATGGTAATTCGTGCATTTAAAAGTATTCTGAGTAAACCTCGCGTTCTTGTTATAAATGATGAGGCCCATCACTGTTATCGTGAAAAGCCAACAGGAGAAAAACTTGCAGGAGAAGATAGAAAAGAAGCAGACGAAAACAACAAAGCTGCTCGGGTGTGGTTGTCTGGACTCGAAGCATTATCTAAAAAAATATCTATTAATGCAGTTATTGATCTTTCAGCAACCCCGTACTTTCTGCGAGGTTCAGGTTATCAAGAAGGAACTATGTTTCCTTGGGCGATTTATGATTTTTCACTATTAGATGCTCTTGAATGTGGTGTGGTTAAAATTCCGCGGTTACCTATTGAATCCGATACAGTTTCTAAAGATGATATTCCAGAATTTCGTAACCTTTGGCTCCATGTTTCGGATGAGTTGCCGAAAAAAGGATTAAAAACTGGCGGAAAAGATTATTTAGCAGCAAATGTTCTGCCAACTAAACTACAAGAAGCACTCGAATCACTTTACGGAAATTATGACAAAAAATACTACCAACGCTATTTAGAAGAAAAAAACAAAAATCAAAACGTGATGCCTCCGGTCATGATTGTGGTTTGCAACAATACAGCTGTGTCGGAATTGGTTTATCGTTGGATTGCCGGATTTGAAAGAGAAACACCGAGTGGAAAGTTGGTTATTGAAAAAGGAAATTTGGAAATTTTCAGAAATGAAGACGGTGTAAATTTCTTTGATAAACCAAACACACTTATTATTGATAGCAGACAATTAGAAAGCGGAGAAAAAATTGATGAAAATTTCAAGAAAATATTCTCTACTGAAATAGAAGATTTTCATAAGGAGTACAAAAAAAGATTTCCGGGACGAGAAGATCCGACAGATGAGGAGTTGCTTCGAGAAGTTATGAACACTGTTGGAAAGCCAGGTAAGCTTGGAGAAAACATAAAATGTGTCGTTTCGGTTTCCATGCTTACTGAAGGATGGGATGTAAATACCGTGACCCATATTTTAGGTATTCGTGCTTTCACTACCCAACTACTTTGTGAGCAAGTTGTCGGTCGTGCTTTGCGTCGAGTAGATTACAGTGTTGATGAATCAACCGGTCTATTGTCAGAAGAATATGCTGAAGTCTATGGTGTGCCATTTAGTTTCTTGAAAGCTGGTGGTGATCCAACTCCAAAACCACCCAAAGTGATTCATCGTGTTTATGCTTTATCTGACAGAGAACAATATGAGGTTACTTATCCTCGTGTTGAGGGTTATCGGTATGAATTAAACGAAACAAAACTTGCGGCAAAATTTACCGAAGAATCAAAAACAATAATTGAAAATGAGCCGACCGAGGTTACGTTGGGCGGTGTTATTGGCGAAGAGACAATTGAGACATTGGAAAAAATAAAAGAAAGACGAGAAGGAGATGTGATAAACAGATTACGCGTAGGATTACTTAAAAGATATTATACAGACGCAGAAGGCGCTGAAAAATATTGGCTAGCACCACAATTACAGAAAATTGCTGAAGAATATGTCAAAAACTGTATTGTCTTGAAAGATAGAATGGTGATTGGCTACTTAACAATTGGCGAATATTTTTCTGGCGCATTAACAAAAATACAACAAGCAATCATTACTGAAAATCTAGAACACCAAGGCGACAAACAACTTTTACCTATTCTCGCACCATACGATACTGTTGGTTCTACTAGGTATATTGATTTTCTTACTACCAAAGAAGTGCGAGAGACAGTTAAAAGTCAAATAAACTATGTTGTGGCTGATACTGAAGAATGGGAACAAGGAGTAGCCAAAAAACTTGAGCAGATGCCCGAAGTTTTGACGTATGTGAAAAATCAAAATATGGGATTTACGATTCCATACGAACACCAAGGCGTTGCCCATCACTATGTCCCAGATTTTATTGCAGTTTTGGAAATGCCAGATAAAACCAAACTTAATCTTTTAATTGAAGTCACCGGCAAGAAAGATGATAAGAAAAAAATGAAAGTCAAAACTGCTCGCGAGCTTTGGGTTCCGGCAGTTAATAATTTTGGTAAATACGGTAAATGGGCTGTATTAGAAGTACAGGATATTCACGAAACTCAAAATCTCATCCGTGTCGGGATGGAGCGAGGTTTTGATAATTTATTAGCCAGCGGTTTACTTAACACAAAATAATTTATGCCAAGAAAAAAAATAATACAACCAACCACCGCCGCGCCAGTAAAATCATATAAACATGATGGCAAAAGAGTGCGAATCCCGACACAAGAAGAATCCGTCAAACTTTCTGCACGTGATAAACAACCAGTCAAAAAGAAATATGATTATGATCCATCACTCGACCCCCAACTCATCTGGGCTGGTAAAAAGGAGCAAGGAGTAGAACTAGCTGTGCCGACTGTGCCAATATATGTCCAGGAAAAAATCGCTTCAGAAGCATTGATTGCAAGACTTAAACTTGGAGCGGAAGATAATCAGCAAGCAATGCTTTTTGGAGAGACTGCCGAACAGCAATTTGGTAAAGCGGTTGATTTTTATAAACATGAAGACAACTGGCAAAATCGGATGATCCTTGGTGATTCTCTGTTGGTAATGAATTCGCTATTGGAAAAAGAAGGAATGCGCGGTCGAGTGCAAACAATTTACATTGATCCACCTTATGGAATTAAATTTGGTTCAAATTGGCAGGTTTCTACCAGAAAACGTGATGTTAAAGATAATAAGCTGGAGGATTTCGTCCGTCAGCCGGAACAAGTCAAAGCCTTTCGCGATACTTGGGAGCTTGGTATTCATTCGTATCTTTCATATTTGCGAGATCGTCTTTTAGTTGCTCGTGAATTGCTTACTGAAAGCGGAAGTTGTTTTGTGCAGATTTCAGATGAGAATGTTCACTATGTTCGGCAAATAATGGACGAAGTTTTTGGTGCTGATAATTTTATTTGTGTTATTAGTTTTAGGACGGCAAGCACAAAGCCAACAAAATATCTATCAGGCGTTGCCGATTTTTTGATTTGGTATAGTAAAAATAAATCACAGATGAAATATCGAGAGCTATACAATAAAAAAGAAATATCTAATATAGATGAATACGAAACCCAACCATTAGAAGCTAGTGTGCAGCAGACTCAGTATTCGGTCAATCACAATAACAAAATTTACAACCCAAGAAATGGGTGGAGGGTAAGTGAAGCATCGATGAAAAAACTTATTGAGCTCGGAAGAATTGAAGTTGTTGGAAACTCTTTAAGATATAAGAAATTTTTATCTGATTTTGCTTATACAAAAATTAATTCACTATGGAACGATCTATGGGCTGAGCAAAATAAAACATATGTAGTCCAAACGGGGGTGGCAGTTATTCAACGTTGCATTCTTATGTCTACAGATCCAGGAGACATCATTCTTGATCCTACTTGCGGTTCCGGAACATCAGCTTTTGTTGCCGAGCAGTGGGGACGACGATGGGTTACAATTGATACTTCTCGGGTGTCTTTAGCGCTGGCTCGCACTCGCTTGATGACAGCAAAATTCCCATATTACAAACTTCAAGATGATAAAAGCGTCTCGGCTGGTTTTGAATACAAGACAGTGCCACATGTTACTTTAAAATCTCTTGCCAATGATGAGTCAGCGGAGCAAGAAGTTTTATATGACCAACCCGCTGAAAATAAAGACATAGTTCGTGTCACTGGACCATTTACCGTTGAATCTCTTTCTCCGCACCGCGTTTCTGATGCACAAGAAATGTTATCCAGCGAAAGATTTGCGGAGACAGTGGTTAGTAACTTATTAAAATCTGGTGTGCAAACTGGAGAAAAAGGCGCGCGTGTAGAATTTGTTAACTTAGATATTTTGCCAAGTGGTCCAGAAGTGCAAGCCATTGGTGAATATAAAACAAATGATGGCTTGAAAAAAGTTGCGGTTTCTATTGGGCCAGAATTTGGTAGTGTTGATGATGATTTTATTCGTGATGCAATTACTGTGGCTAGGAAATTTGCAGATCTTTTAATTGTGGCGGCAACTTCTTTTGAGGCATCAGCGTTTTCAGAGGGAACTCAATCAAATGGTTTACAGGTCATGAAAGTAAAAATCAACCCAGACTTATCTATGGGTGACTTGCTCAAGAAAACCGGTTCAGGAAACTTATTTATTGCTTTCGGTGAACCAGAAGTAAAAGTTAAAGAAAGTAAAACTGGTATTACTGTGGAAATTGTCGGCGTTGATATTTACGACCCTGTAAAAAGTGAAATTCGTTCAAGCGGTTCTGGCGATCCTGAGCACGAAATCGCTGCATGGTTTATTGATACAAATTATAACGGCGAAGCATTTTTTGTAACTCATGCCTATTTTCTTGGTGCCGACAAGCCCTATGAAAAATTAAAGAAGGCGCTGAAGGCAGATATAAATGAGAATGCTTGGGATGAATTGTATTCAACGATATCTCGTCCCTTTCCAAAACCTAAAACTGGTAAAATAGCAGTTAAAGTTATTAATCACTACGGAGATGAAGTGATGAAAATTGTTGAGATTAAATAAGTATGGAAAAAGAAAAGTTAATAATTAAATATTTTCTTGGTAATATTTTTGAAGCCAAAAGTCATTACACTGGCTGGAAAATGATTTGCCACGCCAGATCAATCGGTGTTGTTTCTAAGGAAATGGCAGAAAGATATGTCACTATTCAAAAACAAGCTGGATCATTTTTTACTTTAACCGATAGAGCTTTTTTAATTTCTTTTATAATGCTAATTTGCCATGTTTTTGATAAAAGAGCAGATTCAATGTCTTTAGAAAAAGTTGACAAGACTCTTTATAACAAATTCTTTAATGAAAATAAAAAAGTAATAGAAGCTCTAAAGAAAGCTAGAGATAACATTTTTGCACACAGAAATATTCAAATTGATCCAAAAGAGATAATAATCCCTAGTGTTGATGATTTGGACGGTTTCTTTAATAATCTTGAGAAACTTTATAACGAACTTAGCTCTCAAATCGATAATTCATCTGCTTGGTTTGATAATGTTGAAAATATAAAAAGAGAAATCGAACTTGTATATATGAATTTAGATAGAGGTGAAATGATGAGGAGAAAAGAAATTGATATCGAATGGATGTGGGAAAAAGATCCCAATAAAATTTCTGACAAAATCTAGGGAGCCCCGCGCTCGCATCCCTCTTGTCCTTCCTCTAGAGGCGGACAGGTGTGAGCGGGGCTTTGTGCACACGCGAATTGGAGAGTAGATTTGCTATAATCTAAATAAATAATTCCATGAACACATACAACTGGTATCAAACTTTGATCAAACCGTCGTGGTTTCCACCAAGCTGGCTTTTTGGGCCGGTGTGGACTGTGCTTTACGCCATTATCGTGGTTTCTTTCGGCACGGTATTTTACAAAGCGTTTACAGGTAAATTGTCTTGGATTGTCGCTCTGCCATTTGCCCTCAATCTAATTTTTAATTTTGCATTTACCCCTTTACAATTTGGCCTGAAAAACAATCTCTTGGCGGCGATAGATATTGTGCTTGTGCTAGGCACTCTCATCTCTGCGCTCTACGCCATATGGTATGCCTCGCCTGACTTACACTGGGTTGTTTATTCCAATACCCCATATCTTCTCTGGGTAACATTTGCGACGATTTTGCAATTAACAATCACTTATCTCAACCGATAATATGAATTATGTGATTTATATCAGATCGACAGCTCTGATATCTAATAATGCTTATATTATAAGCCATACGATGTCTAGTTGTCAAACTTATTGACACTCACGTTTGACTTCTTTACATATAGAGTTATACTGATTACATATGACTACAAAATATTCAAACCTAATCAAAGTTTCTCGGCTCAAAAAGGGCTTATCACAGTCTGATATAGCCATAAAGCTAGGTATTTCTAGACCTTCCTATATTGCTATCGAACAGGGTAAAAGGGAGTTGACTATTGGGGAGTTTGAAAAACTCTCGAGCATTTTAGGTGTGTCTTTTGAGGAGGTTGAGAGCGGAGAATCTCCAAACTATGAGAAATACAAGCAGATGATCCTGTTACTTCTCCGTATGGGGAAAAGTGTAAAGAAGACTAAACTCGCCAAACTTGTATATCTCTCAGACTTCGCATGGTTCTATAGTCACCTTCAAAGTATGAGTGGTATGCAATATAGAAAATTAGCCTATGGACCAGTTCCAGATTCATATTTTCGTGCGCTTGATGAACTAGAGAATGAGGGAAAGATCACTATTGATCGACAGTATGATGGAGAAAAAGAGATGATCGTTATTAGTGAATCAGAAAGTAATAGAAACCAACATCTTGGCAGTATTTCTGATGATGAAAAAGAGTTGATGAGCAAGATTCATGATAAGTGGAAAGATAAGAAAACCGTAGAGATAGTCAATTTTACCCATAATCAATTACCATTTTTATTGGCAAATGAAGAAGAGATAGTCTCTTATGCATTGATAACTCAAGAAGATCCTCATGAAGTCTACTAAGTATGATGTCATTTTTAAACCTTTCACTGAGAGACATTTCATAAAGACTTTTGCAAAGAAGTACATGAGTGCATGGGATTTTACTCGTAAAACAATAACCGAGGAGTTTGAAAAGATTGGTTTTCTTTTTCAAAAGAGTATTGCAGAATACATCACCGATAAGAATGCTGATATTGTCATTTGTAAGACAGAATTTAAAATATCAGGTACTCAAGAGTCACGCCATGGTTCTGGAAATAGATGCATTGTTGCTATACATAAAAGTGAAAATAAAGTTTGTGTTTTGCTTGTCTATCATAAGAATAATCTAAGTGGTCATAATGAAACGGCAGAGTGGAAGAAACTAGTTACAGAGAATTATCCGGAGTATAAGGAGTATTGTAAATAATTATCTAATGACTAAATTACTAACTAAAACGGATTTCATTTTGTATCGTGACTGCGCCAAAAATGTTTGGATAAAATGGCACAGGCCAGAAGAGTATAGGAAATTCGAGATATCTGCTTTTGAAAAGGCTTTGGGGGTTATGGGTAACGAGGTGGAGGAATTGGCTCGCAATCTGTTTCCATGTGGTTATTTGATACAAAAGAGAAGTGCAGGTGCGCGAGAATTAACCAAGAAATTAGTGAGTGAGCATCACCCGATCATATATCAAGCTGTATTTAGTACGGATGAATATCTGGCGGCATGTGATGTGCTCAAATGGAACACTGAAGCTAACGCCTACGATATCTATGAAATAAAGATGTCATCGACTGATGATGAGGATGAGGAAGAAGATGAGGATGGTAAACCTAAAAAGGTAGACAAGAAGAAGGAATTACAATATGAATACGACCTAGCATTCCAGACCAATGTAGCCAAGTTGTGCGGGGTGATTTTTAATAAGAGGTACCTTGTACGACTCAACAGGGGTTATGTCCGCATGGGTAAGCTTGATCTAGAGAAGTTGTTTGAGATCACTGATAAGACGGAGACTATCAATGATACTTTTCAATCAATCACTATGACCGAAATGATCGGTGCTTATTCCTATCTTTCAGAAACAAAAGAGCCGGTTGGAAACTGTACGTGTTATTACACGAGGGGTCGCTCGGCGCATTGTACTTCATTCAGTATAAGTAACCCAAACGTACCAGGATATAGTGTTCATGATCTATACAAGATAGGTCTCAGTAAAAAATATCTCGGAGAGCTTTTGGCTGAAGGTGTACTCGATATATCTGATGTACCAGAAGATGATAGACTCAAACCAAAGAAACCTGCAAAGGGTAAAGAACCAAGTAAGCCAAGAAAGCTAAATCAAGTCAGAGTACACAAGTCCAAACAACCAATAATTAATATTGATGCGATAAAAAAAGAATTGGGTTCGTTGCGGTTCCCCCTCTATTTCCTTGATTACGAAACATATCCAACAGCTATTCCGCCATTTGATGGATATCATCCATACCAGCACATTGTATTTCAATACTCACTTCACATTCTGACAAACAAGAATTCAAAACCAGAGCATGTTGAATGTATTATTTTAGAAGGTGATCCTGCTCAAAAAATAGTGGAGAGTTTACGAAAAAACATTGGTAATACAGGGACAGTCATTTCTTGGTATAAGAAATTTGAAAATTCCCGCAATCGTGAACTGGTCAACTTGATGCCCCGACAAGAAGATAAGGATTTCTTGAATAACTTGATCGCTCGTACCTATGACCTCATGGATATCGTAGATGGTCAGTATTATGTTCATCCAGGATTTAAGGGAAGTTCTTCTATCAAGAAGGTTCAGCCGGTTATTGCGCCAGATTTTTCATATAAGAACCTCGGAGTGCAAAATGGTACTGATGCTATTGAAGCATACAGACAAATATCAGCAGGTGAATTGATTGGAAAAGATGCTGAAAAGAAGAAAGAAGAGATGCTCGAGTATTGTAAATATGATACGGAGATTATGTATATCATATGGAAGTTTTTTACTGATTTAATTGAAAAAGATGGCACCAGATAAATACAAAGCGGTGTGGGTCTCTCACTCATCTATAGGAGACTTTTTGAAGTGTCCACGAGCTTACTATCTTCATAATGTATATAAAGACCCAAAGACTGGTAGAAAGATAAATATAGTGAGTCCAGCCCTTTCTCTTGGGTCGGCTGTACATAATGCGCTGGAGTCACTCAAACATCTATCTGTTGAGGAAAGAATAAAGAGAGATCTTTTGGATGATTTTGAAAAGGAATGGTCAAAGGTTTCCGGAAAGATTGGTGGATTTAAAAAGGAAGGAGAAGAAGCTCTGATGAAAGAGCGTGGCAAGGCGATGATTGCTCGTGTCGTTAAAACTCCTGGCCCAATAGCTCGAAAGACAGTAAAGATAAAAGAAAGTCATAATAATATGCCGCCCAACTTCTTTTTATCGGAAGAAGAAAATATTATATTGTGTGGTTTCATCGACTGGTTAGAATATGTCGAGGATGATGGTAGTGTGCGAATACTGGATTTTAAGACAGGAAAACATGATGAGGATGAAGAATCTCTGCAACTACCGATATACTTTCTACTTGTCAACGCATTACAGAAGCGTAAGGTTTCGGGTGCTGCGTATTGGTATTTGGATCGCGAAGATAATCCTACTGAAATGAAATTGCCCAGTCTCGATGAATCTAGAGATAAAGTCTTAGCAATTGCTAGAAGAATAAAAGAAGCCAGAGAAAAGAAAGTATTTGTTTGTCCTGGTGGTGAAAAAGGTTGTTTTGCTTGTAAACCATACGAAACTATTGTAGCCGGCATAGCCGAGTATCTTGGTATTGGTGGGTATGGTCAGGATATGTACTCTATAAACTAATATATAGAAATTTATATAAATCTAATACATATATGGACTCTGACGAAATTCTAGAACTTGTAAAAGAGGGAGTAATCGAACCAGACGAGGTTGAGGCTTTTGAAGCGCTTGACGAGGAAGTTCAGCAATTGGTGGCTGATGGAGATTTGGATATGGAGGAGGCGGCGGATTTGTGACAATATGTATCGACTTGTAATTTATATATACGGAGTATAATAAAGGTATTATGAAAAACTTAACAACTTCAATAGGAAAAGACGAACGTGGTTTTTCAATCGCTTCTCGAGCGGTAACAGGCTTACTTTTTGTTGTAGGGGCAGGAATCTTGAATGTCAGTTTAAGATTTTTCCGAATTCCGATGATAACGATACGTTGGCGCTGTTGGGGAACGCCATACTCGTCAAATTTATACAGATGCGGGAAAAGATCATAACCCCTACCAGCGTTTTCAAGATCATTTAGAATTTGTTTGAATGCTTTACCCTCATTCGCGCTTTGTAGACCACCTACATTTTCGGCTATAAACCATTTTGGATCATGAATACCGATTGCTCTAACGCCGTAGGAATACAGCGGTCCAAATTTGCCGTCAAATCCTTTCTGCTCACCAACTATACTGAAATCATACCATCTCTAACTAACCTCTTTCCACTGTTTTTGAAATCAATATCCTGTACTGGAGCGCATACTACAGAATCAGTTATTCCGTTGTGGATGTTGCGAGAGTAGGTCTTGCATGTATCAGCGTCATAATCATTTGCCCATACAGGTTCGATACTGAAGACTGATTCTTTATTTTCAGCTCGTGATCGTATAGCACCAAGAGCCAATCCTCCGGGTCCGGAGAATAATTCAGCTAGCTTGAATTTGATTTCTTTCTTTTTAGTCATGATCGTCTCTATTTTACCATGAAATGAAATTGTAAAGGGCTTGTGTAAATTGAAATTTTGATGTCCGTGTCGCTACACTATGGTTTACCATTATATTTGTTCGGTGAGTAGGGACATATTAGTATTAAAATGATAACATGAAGTATAAATAATTATGCAGAGTCAATTTTCAAATATATCCCTTCAAGAAATCATCGCTAAGCTATCGCAAGACGATAATATTGATGCCCTACTTTTGTGTGGTTCAACTGCGACTGGAACGCAGACAAAAAGCAGTGACTACGATTTGGTATTAATAGTAAAAGAAAAACCCGAAAGATTGCTGTCATTATTTACCTATATAAATGATATACCTGCTGACATTTTCTTTTATTCAGTAGCTGATATAAGACGAATCATTTCAGATAAAAAAGTAAAAGAAGGTGGTGAGATGTGGCTTGTGCACTGGCTTCTAAAAGGGAAAATCTCATTTGATAAGTCTGGAGATTTGTCGAGATTACAGAGCTTGATTTCGGATATTCAGTACCCAGCAGATACTTCAGCTAGCACATTCGCGTACAAGATAAATTATAATTTAGTTAACAATACTCGATATTTTGAATCAAATGATACGCTATATCATTCAGCTCTAGAGATTCGTCTATTGTATTCTATTACGGAAGCTTTAGTAGGATATTTTTCGATGCGCCATATTTATTGGGAGGGCGAAAAGAAAGCCATTCAATATCTGGAAGATCAGGATCTAGAGTACCTTTCAATTTTTCAAAAAACTGTTCGAGCATCAAATTTACGGGATAAATTTATAGCCTATCAAGATCTTGCAGATAAATCATTTACCGCTGAATATCTAAAATGGGACAAAGATGTTGCTGAGAGTATCGAGGGTGATTTCGGGACGTTTTGGAAAGATTTGCTTGATTAGCTTATTCATTGCCAAGTGTAACCCCTCACAGGGGTCTGTGAATAACATCACACAGTGTTCCATTTTGACTATGGTATAATGTATTGCGTAATGAGTCTGTCTCCATCTGAAATACAGTCACGAATGGTTGAACTTCGTAATTTGCGCAGACTGTATG
>JANXZK010000026.1 GCA_025355565.1 bacterium | reverse complement strand
TTTATGGTTGAAAATATAAAGCGGATTATATTTAGGATCACGAACTATCAAGTATGCCCTAGCAACGCTTCTAAGACGCTTAATGATACCGAAAACCTCCAAATGGCTGAGGTATAAGGAGTCTCCCTCTTCATGAAGGATATGGAGATTGGCTAGTTTACTTATCTCGTCTAGGACAATATCTCTCAGACCAGTTATAAACGACAATTTAATTTCTAGTTTCTGTTCATTCATAAGTTTGATTTTATCTGATCAAAGTCTTATACCCCCAACTTCTTTTCTTCTCCTCCCACGCACTCGTAAATAGAGCTATAAGTATATATTCTCCTGTCATTATATTATCCCAGTCAGTAATGAAATAGACCGTTATTTGGTCCAATAAATTTATAATCTCCAGTATCAATACAGATGGGTTCACGTTTGCTTCCAACACCGGGACCGATCACGCAAACAAACACTGTATGGTTCGGAAAATATTTATATACACTATTTATCACGAAAGCACCACTCAATACCGAGAATTGCTTGATACTATGATCGATATCAACTATTTGCGCGCCGGGAAACTCTCTCAGGATCAAAGCCTTCATTGAAGCAACAGAAAAATCAAAACTAAAATCAGTCATCAATGCAAAAATTGGATTGCTGGATATAGTTTCTGGATGATTAACTTCTTCCATATATGAATAATTATTCGAGTAAATATTTCTTTATCTCATCAAAGTCGCCATACACATGATCATCGCCTTTTACCTCAATAAGTTTCATGCTCTTGAATTTACCGCCTACCTGCTCTTTTTGTATGTCTTTTGCCTTAGCTACGGGATCATTGTCATTTTGAATCAATGTAGTAGGTATGGTAAAAGCTGTCGACCAGCCATCAATATCGAAACCATTTTTTCTCGCCCATTCTGGCGGTAGACCTACGAAAACACATTTTGAAATACGTAATGGGTCTATTGTCTTTGAATGGAGAGCGTACATGGTTAATGCTGTGCCAATAGATTTTGCCAGAATTACTATATCTCCGTTTAGCGTATTCACGGTATTAGTCAATTTCTTTAACTCAATATCGATATCTATCAACTCGGCATTATTAGACCAATGATCATAATATTGAATAGTTACGGACTTGAAGTGAGCGGCAAAAAAGTCGCATGCCTTTTCAGCCCATTCTTTATTTATATCGCCATTACCGGGAAGAATTATTAAATTTGAGTTTTTTGATGATTTCATATTACTGGCTCAATCTAGCATTTTTTGACATAAATTAAAAGGCATTGGTCGGTGTTCGCCTCCTGCGCCTCAACCCTTTCGGAAAGTGGAGCGTGGCCGCTTGGCAGATGAGGGCGTATCTACCTCCGCCACTCACCACAGAGCATATTCGCGCCTAGCTCCTTGTTGGCATGGCGAGAGCGGCCGACTGTCTGTGTGTTACAGACTGTCGAGCAAATGCACCCAAAACAGGTGATATTAAAACTTGGCTGGCCGGATGGGACGCTGTGGGAACCAAATTAACAATGAATTGACCCGAATTATTACTTGTCCTTAAACAGCTCCTTTATCTCAGTGGTTCCGCTATAGTGGACAAACTTTCCTCTCCTCTCTGGAACGATAAAGCCGGCTTTGACCAAAGCTTTCAGATCTTTAATGGCCGTAGCCTTAGTGACCCGATATATAGTCACGTGAGCCTTAACGGTAGTGGATTCTTCCCTTTTTTGAGACAAATATTGGAGCAACTGAATTTGTCTATCGTTAAAACGATGCGAGCTTTTCGTGAGCTTGTTCATCTTACTGTTTTCTTTCGATTTCTCATCAAGATACTTCTCAAAATCTGCTATGGCAATTTTCACTTTTTGCACATTGTAGTCTATAAAATATGTCAGATCTAGCTCGTCTTGCTCAGTATAGAGATATGCTTGACCATAGGATACGGCGGATTTTTTTATGACCTTAGAAATAGGTAAATAACTGAAAGCCCAGTAGTTCTTTTTTAGTAAATACCAATAAAAAAGCAATCTAGCCAACCTACCGTTCCCATCAACAAATGGATGTAAGTATGCAATCCAAAAATGGAGCATCGTAGCTTTGATTATTGGATGTGTGAATGGCTCAGACGTCTTGTCATTAGCAAAATCCACAAGCCTTTTGATTTGCTCGTGCACGAATGCCATTTTAGGTCCTACGTGGTAAATAACACCCTTGATCTTATCATCCACAACAATCTTATCTTCATCAGTCCTAAATCTTCCTTGTTCTTCAGGAGGAAGATTATCCTTGGTGAGGACAGCGTGTAATTCCAATATGCTTGATAGATTGATTTCTTTATTCTTGTAGTCGTTCTCAACAGCTTGCATGGCTTCGTGGTTATTTACAATCATTGCTTCAGAATGATCCCTTGGTTTCCTACCTTCAAGAAGTAATTTTTTTGCAGCTTGTCTTGTCGTATTTGCACCTTCCAATTGTGAAGACGCTATGGCTTCCTCCATTATTCCCCGTGAAATAAACTGATATTTTGATTTTTCATTCACATCCTTGCTGTACATGAACAAATTACCACCCATGTTCAAATCAACATTATGGAGAAATTCTTCAAGCTCCGGCATTTTAATCCATGTGAAAGGTTGACCATTTTCTGCTGAAATGAAGGTTTTCTTTGATTGAGCCTTTCTGATCAGCTTGATAACTGACCAGAATTCTTCTGCCGTTAATCCTTTGGGTATAGGTTTATATTTAATCTTATCCCAATATAAATAATCTGGCGTGATAGTATTATTTATGGAATTTAACAAACCACCCTTTTTGTTAAGAGTGTCCAGGAGAATCTTCATCACTTTATCTTTATCCACCTTGGATAAATCTGGTTTTGGAAGCTTATATATGTCCATATTTGTATAGGTATAGTACGGGTATAGTACGGGTATAAGTATACCTATTACTAAAATGTTGTCAACGTACGTATACCTTCTTTTGTTAATTGTTAGTAATTCTAACAAAAGAAATCGATGGGCGTGTCCACTAAATGGGGCACAGATCAGTGCTGACCGGATGGGATGTTATCCGAACGGAGTTAAGTCATTGTTTATAATATCACATAACAAAAAAGAGTTGGTCAGGCTCTTCGCAATATTTTATGACCTACTTACTGTTACAACGATTTGAGCAGTTGTTTAGCTCGTTTCTCCATGGATTCGATATACTCCTTGTAATCGCCAATTCTCGAGAACTGTCCTTCCGAAATCAAATAGACAGTAGTGAGTTTGGCTTTTTCAAGAAAATACCGGTCATGTGATACCAAAATCACGGTACCAGTGTACAACGCAAGAGTTTCCTCAAGCGCTTGGACTGCTTCAATGTCAAGGTGGTTGGTCGGTTCATCTAACACTAGCGCATTGACCGACAAAGCCGAGAAGAACGCTAGGATCAGGCGAGCACGACCTCCAGGACTCAATTCACTTATCAACCTACGAGCTTGCTGTTCGCCGATGCCAAATTTAGCAAGCTTGGCATAAGAATCCTGTGTGCTTAACTTTCCCTCGCCTTCCAGGAATTCGATGGGTGTTTTGTCTTTCGGCAAGATCTCGTGCTCTTGCATCATGTTGCCGATACGAATACCGGAACCAATCTCCACCGATCCACTGAGTGGCGAATTAACGCCAGTGAGTGTTTTCAGTAGTGTCGATTTACCAGAACCGTTTAGGCCCATGATACCGACCCTGTTGCCATACATGATTTCAATTGAAACCGGTCCAATGGAGAATCCTCCAGGATATCCGGCTACGACATTATCAAGGGTGATGTGAAGCGTCCCAGGATTCGATGACGCTTCGAGAGGAATTTCGAGAGGATCCCTTTCGATAGGTCTTTCAACCTTCTCGATTTGGTCTATCCGTTTCTCAATAGCTTTGGCGCGTTTACCAGACCTTCCGGCTCGATCTCTTTTGAAACCGCGCAGGAATTTGTCATTATCGCTACCTTGCCATCTCGAACCTCGATCAGCCTCCATCTTTTTCTTGCGAACTTCTTCGGTAAGACGCTCGATTTCCTCCTGTTGGAGGCGATAGGCTTCTCGTGCGCTTTCCAGACGCTTGATCGACATCTCCAGATAATCACTATACTTTCCGCCGGTAACAGTGACCGATTTCGTATTCCGATCGATTTCGATGATCTTTCTGGTCACCTTATCGAGGAATCTCCGGTCGTGAGAAACAATGATCACAACCGCTTCAGATGTCTTGAGAAAGTCCTCAAGCCAAATGAGAGATGGTAGATCAAGATTGTTTGTCGGCTCATCCAAGAGAAGCAGATCGACTCCCTTTAGAAGAATACCCGCAAGTGACACTTTGACTTTCTGCCCACTGCTCAGATCGCTGACCGACCTATCCATGTCACTTTCAACAAAACCGAAACCGGACAGGATGATTTTTGCTCTATGAGAAAACGAATACCCGTCAAGGTGATCGTACCTCTCCTGAGCTTCGCCATACTCTAAAGCCTTCTTAGGGTCAGTGAGTTGTGTCGACAAATCCTCCAATTTCTTTTCAAGCTCAATGATCCCCGAAACTGTCTTCAAGTAATCAAGAACCGTGTCCGTTCCCATCACACTGGTATCTTGTTCCAAATATCCGATACAAGCGGTTTTTTGCACTTCCACAGTGCCAGAATCCGGCTCTTCGATACCGGCAAAAATTCGAAGAAGCGTTGTCTTTCCAACGCCATTTGGCCCAACCAATGCCGCTTTGTCGCCTTTTCCAAGCGCAAAAGAGACATCGGACAGTACCGTTCTCGATCCATAGTTCTTGCTGATTTGTTTGACGGTAAGCATAAAATTCCTTTCTTTTTCGAGTGAATTATATCACTGTCAATGCTCTTTTGTCTGTCCTAACCATAACATATTGTAACGAATTTGACAACAAAAGCCGCCGGAATTTCTTCCGGCGGTTTGCTATGTTTGTTCGTAGTACGCCTTGACCACTTCCGTCGCGCACTTGCATGAGAATTCCGAAAATGGGCTGTCGATTAAAGCTAGCAATAGATCCTTAGTTTTGCGAGTATTTTCCCTGAAAACTTTCAGGAATTTATCCGCGTGCAAAGGATCAATTGTTAGGCTCTCTTGCAACCCAGCATCGTAATCTGTAACTGACGCTATTGCGGCGTAACAAATACCCAATTCTTTCGCAAAGTAACATTCAGGATATTGTGTCATGTTGATAATGTCCCATTCGTTTGCAGAATACCATCGGCTTTCCGCAGCAGTTGAGAATCTCGGTCCCTGAATGACGGCAACTGTACCAGCTGGCACAATGCTTACACTAGCCGACTTTGCGAAGGAGAGAATCCGCGTTCTTACATGTTCACAGTATGGGTTACCCATTGGTAGGTGGATAAAACCGTTATCATGTTCGTAACTATCATCTCTTCCCCATGTAAGATTGACGAATTGATCAGGAAGAACGAACATGCCTGGCCAAATCTCCTTCTTGAGACTACCTGTCACACAAGTCCCAATAATGTATTCAACGCCCGCCTCTTTGAGAGCTAGGATGTTGGCTTTGTACGGAATCTTATGCGGAGGAATGCCGTGTTCGCTCCCATGTCTGGGTATAAACGCGACTATCTTTTCGTGATATTCACAGATAAGTACGTTACCGGAGGGCGTACCGTACCGATTTGATTGTTTAGAACTTGAGACTATCTTGAGCTCTGGAAATGTTTCCATACCAGTGCCTCCAATAATCCCAATCTTTGGTTTATTAATGCTTTGACCATATGAGTTCATTGAACACCTCCTCTCCAAAGATGCGACTGATTTTATCGACAGCAAGTATATCGCCGTAAAGCTCTTCCGAACTCCAAGCGCATCCTGCCCCACATAACGCCTTCGCGTCATTGTTACTAAATCCTTGATTATAGAGCGGCAGTCTCTTGCGCCACTCACGAACCAAAGGTTGATTCCAAATTCTGAAATCCTTGCCCACTTCGTTGACGTGTCCGAGACCTGCCTTGAAGAATGGACAATTTGATATCTGACCGTCTGGCTGAATCACAAGTTGACTACCATAGCAGGTACAGTCATGAGGAAAAAAGTCCTGCTCATTGAAAGCGCGAATCTTCTTCTCTAGCTGATATTCGGATCCAAACTTGTGACTACGAGAGTATTCGAGAACAGCTTTCGCCGCTTGTTCACAATACTGATCAACTCCATCTTTACCAACCAGTTCAATCAGCTTTCTGCCTTTTATGAAATTGTAGCCGATCTTTTCGACTCCTAGTTCAGCAAGGTGATCCGACACTTCTCCAAGCCGGTTGATATTCTGCGGTGTAATGGTTACTGAACCAAATGTTCTGATTCCACTTGCCACGAGTTTCTTGATAGCGGTTATGACCGCGTCATATGTCCCGTTGCCTAGAGTATCAACTCTCAAAGAATCATGAACCGGCCTCGTACCGTCGAGACTGACAACAACCATTATGCCGTGTTCCCTGCACATAGAGATGATTGAATCATCAACGAGTAGCCCATTCGTCACGATCATTAGGTTGAGCCGGCCCGGTAATCCTGAAATGCTTTTCATTTTCTTCAGATACGGGAGTGATTTTTCAATCACGGCCTTATTCAACAAAGGCTCGCCACCGTAGAAGATCACGAAATATTCCACATTTGGATCATGCGCCACTTTGAGATGCTCATACCAGAGATTGATTCCAGCAATTGTATTCTCTTCGGTTAACATAGATTCTCCGAACTTGCGGGCAAGCTCTGGAACGAAACAGTACCCACAATTGAAGTTGCAACCCTGTGCGGTCATCAAATACAGAGTTCCTACCTGGCAATGTTTTCTCTGAAGCCGAGCAGATACAGCATCAAACTCGGCTTGATCATCAACGTCTCGATCAATTAGCAGTCGGCGGCTCTTTAGGCCATCAACAAAAACATCATCTACTTTTTGACCCAATACGAACTGCTTCCATTTTTCCAGAGAACAATATATTGGATCAGGATGCAGCTCATGAAATACAACAACTTGATCGTCCTTCTTTCTAGTCCGAAGGTATTTCGATATCATATCAATCTTCTTTCATATCTTGCTTCTAGAAAAATAGCTCCCGACCGTGAAGGCCAGGAGCTGTTCAGCCGAAGCTGTTGCGGTCAGCCTTGTTCAGGCTTGCCGGCGAACTTATTCTTGAGATCCTGCCACTGTTCACGAGTGAGCTGGACCTTGCCACCGAAATCATCACGGATGAAAACAATGGTTGGTTCCGTAAAATCGACTGTTGGACAGCAACTATGGACGCCGCACAAAGCGATTCTACCCTGTTCTGGAGTAACATTTTTACTCATAGGAATATCCTGATTGTAAAAGACCTTGCGGCATTGCTGTATGACAGCAATTACCAACCACAAAATCTATTCTAAAGAATACACTACTTGTATATCCTGTCAAGCCACTTGGCAGTAACCCCTCACACCCCCTGTAAATATTCCCCGAGCGTACCTCTTTGTTTGTATGCCATAAGCACAGAAGTAAGTATTGCAAGGGTCTCCGCCGTCTTCTCCATAAATGATCCAAAAGATATCTTCCTCTTGAGAACCAAG
>JANXZK010000015.1 GCA_025355565.1 bacterium | reverse complement strand
TACGCTTCGGGGAGGTGCCGAGCAACCTTTGATCCGAAGATGTCCGAATGGGGAAACCCCATGAGATAAACTCTCATGACGTGTGTACCACAGTGAATACAAAGTAGAAAACTTTTGTCTTTACTGTGGTACATGCGAGCGTACCCTGGGAAGTAAAACATTTCAGTACCAGGTGGAAAATAAACAAACATGTATTTCGTTAGTAGCGGCGAGCGAAAGCGAAGAAGACTAAATCTCTCGATTCGACACTGCGTGTCTCACTCGAGACGGGCTCACTGGAGCTTGTCACGAGTGAGGCGCTCGGCGCCGAGTCGAGGGAGGTTGCAAGGTAGAGACGTGATATTTATATCAGAGAAGTTACACAAAATCTTTTGTTAGCCGAACAGTCTGGAAAGACTGACCCTAGAGGGTGATAGTCCCTTAGGCGAAAATAAAAGATCTTCTTTGTTTCTATTCTTAAGTACCCCGGGACACGAGTAGCTCGGGGGAATCTGCCGGAACTAACCGGCAAGTCTAAATACTCCTAAAGACCGATAGTGAACAAGTACCGTGAGGGAAAGGTGAAAAGTAGCCCGGAAGGGCGTTGAAATAGATCTGAAACCATATGCTTACAAGGAGTCAGAGCGGTCGCAAGACCGTCATGGCGTGCCTATTGAAGAATGAGCCAACGAGTTTATGCAAGCTGCTCGACTAAACCCGAGAGGGTGGAGTCACAGGGAAACCGAGTCTGAACAGGGCGCTCGTAGTTTGCATAAGACCCGAAGCCAGATGAGCTTGCCACGCGCAGGGTGAAGTTCCCCGAAAGGGGGATGGAGGCCCGAACCGTTTAGCCGTGCAATACTATCGGATGACGTGTGGTAAGGAGTGAAAAGCTAATCGAATCTGGTAATAGCTGGTTCTCTCCGAAAGAACTTTTGGGTTCGCGTCGGGATTACCTTTACGGGGTAGAGCACTGGAAGGTCTCGAACGGTCGAAAGATCACGAGACCTATCAAACTCCGAATACGTAAAGTCATTACCCGGCAGTTAGTCTGTGGGGGCTAAGCTCCATTGGACAAAAGGGAAACAGCCCAAGATCTCTATTTAAGGTCCCTAAATCGACATTAAGTGCGCTTAAGGTAGTGAAACTTCTCAGACAGTGAGGATGTAGGCTTAGAAGCAGCCATCATTTAAAAATAGCGTAACAGCTTACTCATCGAGAGGTTTCGCGCCGCAGATAATCGGGGCTAAAATGTCGTACCGAAACTGAGGACTTCTCGCTTTCTTTGGAAAGCTTGGAGTGGTAGGAGAGTATTCGCATCTGCAATGAAGGTGAAGGGGTGACCCACACTGGAGCGTTGCGAAGTAAGAATGTTGGTACAAGTAACCGCAATGCGGGCGAGAATCCCGCACGCCGAAAGATCAAGGTTTCCTTGGCAATGTATATCAGCCAAGGGTTAGTCGGTCCTAAGGGGATGGCGAACGCCGCACCCGATGGATATACAGTTAATATTCTGTAACTTGCGTTTAGATCGATGGAGTGACGAAGTGTAGTATGCCTCGCGTATAATTGGATTTAACGTTCGGGCTATAAGGGTGTGTCCTGGCAAATCCGGATGCTGGCTTCAAGGCCGAACTCAAGTAGAGCGAAAATGTCCGAAAGGGCGAAATGAGGCAAAGCACGCTTCCAAGAAAAACTTCTAAGATTATCTAGACGCAAACCGTACCGCAAACCGACACAGGTGATCAGGTCGAGTAGACCTAGGCGAACGAGTGAGTGGTCTCCAAGGAACTCGGCAAAAAAGCAGCCGTAACTTCGGAATAAGGCTTGCCCTTTATTAATTTAGAGGGCCGCAGCTAAAGTATCTCTGGCAACTGTTTATCAAAAACACAGCTCCCTGCGAACTCGTAAGAGGAAGTATAGGGGGTGACACTTGACCAATGCGAGAAGGTCAAATAACGGCGTTGTGCGTCGCAAGATGTATGGTGACTGTTATAAGCCCTCGTGAATGTCGGTCGTAACTATAACGATCCTAAGGTTTCCGGTCTATTAAATTTAATGGATCGGGAAGGACTGGGATCGTTATGAGATTAATTTGATAAATATAGAACGTATAAAAACTTATAAGGAATTAAAATAAGCTGCCTATCTACGCAGAATTGTAGATGTCCTAAAATATCTGACTATATGCTGGGAAGTCCGAGTATCTTCAAGTACTCGCTTGGAATTCGTTCAGGCAGTGACAATCTTGAATCGCGTCCTACTTCGCTCGCTTCGCGAGCTTCGAAGGACAACGGATAATCAGCAGGAAAGACCACAATATCCAATGGAGGATATATGAAAAAAGACAAAAAAGTAAGTAAAAGTAAATGGGTACCATTTAAAACTTGTCCAAAGTGTCTAGGGAAACACCAACGTCGAGAACATGAGTATTGCAAGGATTGCCAACTTTGGGTTGATGATCCAATCGCATATTATTATTGGACTCTCGGTTTTCCTTAGAAAACAGGGAATTAAGTAATTCCCTCTTCCATTGGGTATTGTAGAATCCTCAGAAACCAAACGTCAGACTTCTAGAGTGGCCAAGCTTGTCGGGGCCAAATCGAGGAGAAAATAGAGTTCGCGCTGCATGGCGACATGCAGATTAACAAAACGTAGCGCAATTCCTTGCGGGGTAAGTTCCCGCGCGTTGAAAAGTGTAATGACTGGAGAACTGTCTCGGAGACCAGCTCGGTGAAAATACAGTACCGGTGAAGATGCCGGTTACCTGCAGTTAGACGAAAAGACCCTAGAAGCTTTACTGTAACTTGATATTGACTATACGTTTTTGATGCGTAGCGTAGACGGTAGGATTTGAAGTTTACCTCTCGGGGTAGATGGATCCGACGATGAAACACCGTTCTTTAAACATGTATATTCTAACCTCCGCGGCATAAACGCGGGGAGACAGTATCTGGTGGACAGTTTTAGTGGGGCGCTATCCTTAACTGGTGAATTGGTTTTGCGACTGATTCACAAGCGTCACAGCCATCTGTCCGGTGGCAAAAATAAAATTGGGGGACTTTGGTCAGTGATG
The DNA here is from genome assembly GCA_025355565.1 of bacterium. Taxonomy (GTDB): domain Bacteria; phylum Patescibacteriota; class Minisyncoccia; order Phycocordibacterales; family PALSA-1337; genus C7867-002. The sequence goes on along the minus strand of JANXZK010000015.1, from coordinate 17,380 downwards.
ACCATCGAAAAGTTAGCTATATGCTGGAACATCTGTGCCTTTGATGGCTTAGAATGCAAGCTACTCCGAGCTTGTCGAGGAGTAAAAATATTTGCATGCAGACAATCAGCAGGAAACTTCAATATCTTCAGATGTTGTAGAATCCTCAGAGACTACACGCTAGCCATCCCGAGTGAAATCGAGGGATGATGATATAGTCCGAACTGCATAGCGATATGCAGAGCACATTAGAAATATATGTGCCATGAATCAGGTTGGATTTCCAATCCAATAGATCCTGAACATGTAACAATATGCCAAAACAGTAACGGAGGAGCCTAAAGGTCAGCTAGCCGTGAATGGAAACCATGGCGATAGTGTATGGGCACAAGCTGGCTTGACTGCGAGACGTACGTGTCAAGCAGACGCGAAAGCGGAGCCAAGTGAACCGACCGTTCGCATTAGATGCGGCGGAAGATTATCGGACAAAAGCTACTCTAGGGATAACAGGCTAGTTCCGCCTAAGAGTTCATATCGACGGCGGAGTTCGGCACCTCGATGTCGGCTCACCACATCCTGGGGGTGGAGAAGCTCCCAAAGGTTTGGCTGTTCGCCAATTAAAGTGGTACGCGAGCTGGGTTCAGACCGTTTAGGAGAATGATTCAAGAGACATGATTCAAGATTCATGAATAGCGCAGTTGCGATTATTCTTGATTCCTGGATCATGGATCATGGTTCTTCTTTTAGACAGTCTGAATCACTTTGAGAACAAATTTTCGTTTAGAATTCACATTAGGTCATTTAAGCCTTTTGTGAAGAAGATCAGTCCGCCTTCGCTCTTTGTAGAGCTACGGCGTGACAAAGGAATGATCAATCAACCACGGCGGTTCTAATTAATTTAAAATTGAAAATTCAAAATTAGATTGATTAGAAACAAGTCGATTTATATCGGTGGAGTCCTCATAGAAGTGGATAATACCGAGGGAAGCGTGCAATGTTGCATGCGCCCGTAGAGACTAAACATCGACAGTCTTTTAATTGTTTGTGACTAACTAGTTACTAGTTACCAGCAACCAGTTACCAGATTAAGCTATAGTCCATTGCATGAAGTAATTCATGATAACAAGCGTGAGACAGGTTGGTCTCCTATCTACTGCAGGCGTTGATACTTGAGGGGAATTGTTTCTAGTACGAGAGGACCGAAATGAACGAACCTCTGGTCTACCTGCTGTCGTGCCAACGGCACCGCAGGGCAGCTAAGTTCGGATCGGATAACCGCTGAAAGCATATAAGCGGGAAGCCGGCCCCAAGATTAGGTATCGTTGAGACCCGTGAGAGATGATCACGTTGATAGGCTTTAGGTGTACGCACCGTAAGGTGTTGAGCTGTGAAGTACTAATCCGTCGATCCCGTTAGGAACTCTGAATGTCGCTATATGTTTACAGATGTTGCGTTATAGAAGTCCGCAGACGCGGCTTCACTTGATTTCTAGATATGATTTACGCGGGTTGAACCCTGCGTTCTGGTGATTTGGCGCTATGGCAACACCCGTTCCCATTCCGAACACGGCAGTGAAACGTAGTTGCGGCGATGATAGTCCTTCGGGGCGAAAGTAGCTTGTCGCCAGAACATAGGGTTCAAAATCGATGAGTATCACTCTAGAGAGCATTACTGATAATGCCCTGGCATTTTTCGCAAGATGTGGGATAATCATTATGTCTTTACAATTTTAATGTCATCTTTATGGAACCAAATAACACAGCAGCTATCGATAGTCAACCAGTTTCAGGCAGTAAATTCGATGGACCGGTCGCGTTGCTCAGGTCTGCATGGACTCTCGTAAAAAATGATTGGAAATTGCTCGGTTTGATTGCAACGACGCCGATCATCGATGGTGAGAAAGGCTTTTCTGCGTTTACAGAATCTTATTGCTTGGTGAAAGGAAGATGGTGGGGAGTTTTTGGAAGGCTCGTTTTCGCGGGTGTCCTATATCTCATCGCGTTTATGGTCTTGGCTATCACTGATTTTATCGTGAGTCTCATATTTGGCAGTAAGTCAGCGACGACATCAATATTGGCGATCGTCATTCAGATCGCATTTACTGTGACAGTGGTTCCATTGCTCATGGCATATACCTTCAAATTGTATCAATCGCTCAAAGCTACTCGCGTATCATCAGTTGCGACAGGCGCATTCAAGAAGTGGCTCATAGCATTTTCGGTTATTGGGATCATAGCTATCGTATCGATCCCCATAATATAATATATGGCATCCTGGTCAAAAAACAGAAAGTTGATATATGGTGGATCAACGGCGATAGTTATTTTTAGTATCATCGTCATCCCCGCATTCATCCATTTCTACAAGCCGCCGACATGTTTCGATGGTGCGCAAAATGGCAATGAACAAGGCGTTGATTGTGGTGGCTCGTGTGAGAGGCTTTGTCAGGGCGCTTTCTTGTCGGCAAGTGTTGCATGGACGCGTTTTGAAGAAGTAGCACCACATCTATATAATGTCGCGGCATACATCGTGAATCCGAATACTGAGGGCGAGGCATCTCATGTGCCATATCACATCATTCTTTATGACAAGGATGGCGTCATCATCACAGACAGATCCGGTACGGTAACGTTGCCGCCGCACAGGAATACTCTGGCCTTCCAAGGCGCGATCAACGCTGGAAAGCGTGTACCGGCAAAAGCATTATTTGAATTTACGGCGGTACCTGATTGGCACAAGAGAGCAGATCCATTATCCAAGATCTCGATCGGGAGCAAGAGCTATATTGAGGATTCAGGCGGATCGACCATGTCCGTCACTTTGAATAATAGAGACATATATCCATTGACGAATGTTAGCGTCTATGTGGCCCTATATGATGCAGATGGCAATGCACTAGGATTTTCCAAGACTGTATTGGATGAGATCTCTGCCAGTGGCTCATCTATCGCGCCATTTACTTGGGCCATTGATCGAAAAGGGAAGGTCATATCTACAGAAGTCCTCCCAGTACAAGAATGAAAATAGGCCAAGATTACCGCTTACAAGACTCTGGTGTAAAGAAGAACATCGATTGGTGGCTGTTTTTTGCTATCTTCCCAATATTGGCCGCCGGCCTCGTCACTATGCACTCATTCACTGGTGATAGTTCATTTGCCTCTCATCAGATGGTAGGAATAGTGGCATCACTCATCGCTTTCTTCGGGCTCAGCTTTATAGATGTACGATTCCTCCGATCGACGTGGGTCTCGGTAACATTGTTCATCACATCCGTGTCTCTTCTTGGGGCTTTGTTCACTCTGGGCAAAGTCTCTCATGGTGCTCAGAGCTGGTTTACTTTCGGGTCGTTCTCTTTACAACCTTCGGATTTTGCCAAACTCGCGCTCATCATCATCCTGGCAAAATATTTCTCCAGGCGTCATATAGAGATCGCTAACATCCGACATATCTTGGTCTCCGGCGCCTATGCTTTCGTGATATTTGCGTTGGTTCTAGTTCACCCAGACTTGGGTTCGGCGATGATCATCGCGCTGGTTTGGCTCGGTATGACGATGGTGTCAGGGATTTCGAAGAAACATCTTTTCGCCATGATCGCTATCGCCGTTCTGGTATTTGCCGCGCTATGGAATTTTGGCTTCAGAGATTATCAAAAAGCCCGTATCAGCAATTTTATCGATCCGTTTGCGGACATCCATGGAGCAGGATATAACGCCTATCAGTCTACTATTGCCGTCGGCTCTGGTGGTCTCTGGGGAAAGGGTGTCGGTTATGGTACACAATCGAGACTCAAATTTCTCCCTGAATATCAAACAGACTTCATTTTTGCGGCATTTTCAGAGGAGTGGGGATTTACTGGTGTCGTTATTCTGTTTACACTTTACGGAATCATCATCTGGCGGATCATCAAAAATGCCATGAACGGAGCGACGAACTTTGAGATACTGTTCGGTGCTGGAGTGGCGATATATTTCATCGTCCACATCGCTATCAATGTTGGCATGAACATGCATCTACTGCCTGTTACCGGTACGCCATTGCCGTTCATGAGTTATGGTGGCACGCACATGCTCACAGAATTTATGGCTTTGGGAATACTCATGTCGATGAGGAAGTATTCGCGAACTGCTCACAAAGATGCGACGAAGAACGAGTTTATAGGTCCACAGTAAGAAGTAAACAGTAAACAGTAAACAAGGGATGCTTCGCTGTTAGATATACTATTGATGTTTCAAATTCTGTCCATACAACCCCTCGATCATCCACACCATCTTGTCCATGGAGAACTTTACCGTGACGCGTTCTTTCAAGGCGGCGCCATATTTCTTGCGTTCCTCTGGATGTTCGATCATGAACGAAAGTGCATGAGATAACTCGCGAGCGTTCCTTGATTGTATGAGGATGCCTGATTTCATGTCCTCGATGATCTCAGGTATACCACCTACGGTGGTGGCAACGACTGGTAGGGAAGCAGAGCCGGCTTCAAGGATCACATAAGGGAGACCTTCTTTCACTGATGGAAGTACAAATATATTGAAAGCTTTCAGATATTCGGATGCGTTATCTAGATAACCTACTAGATAGACGTTTTTCTCCAGTTTGAATTCTTTGATGATCACGCGGAGGGCGGACTGTTGTTCACCATCACCGATCACGATGCAGATCGTATTTGGATGTTGTGTGATGATCGAAGTCATCGCATTCATGAGATACGACAAGCCTTTGTTCGGATGTAATTCAGCGATCGTGCCGATGATCATCTTCCGGCTGTATTCACCGAGATCCATCTCTATCAATTTGCTCAATGTTTGTTTGGCACCGTCTACTGACATGAGTGTCGTCGGCTTGACGCCGAGCGATATGATGGTTAGTTTGTTTTTAATCCAAGGGAAATACAAGGCCTGTGAATATTCTTTCTCCGAAAGCAAGATCGTAGTATGTGACAGGATCATCGTGAGCCAAGAGATGAGCGCGATCGAGAATTTTTCATGTAGCGGTCGGCTCTCGTTGAATGTCCAACCATGTACGGTCGTGATGATCTTTTTTACACGAAGCAGACGACCAGCCAGACTACCTAGTCCCGCAGCTTTCGGACTATGGAGGTGGATGACGTCTGGTCTCTTGTTCTTGATGATCGTAAATATCTCCTTGAACGAACCAGCGTCTTTCCTGGGGGAGATGTCACGACCGAGAGTAGCGATAGAAAAAGTGTAGATGCCGGCTGATTCGAGCTTTTGTTTGAGCAGTCCTTCACCGCCGACTGCCACCCATACATCGTGACCTTTTTCCTTCATGGATGTTGCGAGGTCGAACACATGTCTCTGGGCTCCGCCCCAATTGGACTTGGTGATGACGTATAGGATTTTCATGTATTAAAGCTAGCATTTTGAGGGCTTTTCGGCAATTGGTATTGCGAGCGTTTGACAAACACAATAGGTCTGATATAATAGACACAGTGTTAAAAACAGCTCATTTCCAACCCATTTTGCGAATGTCGCCATAGTATTAGAGCTGCTCAAATCAATGAAGTATTGGGCATCTGTAGTGCTATGGCGAAAGCATCGCCCTCTAGCTTGTAGAAACGTAAACGATATGCCCCTCGAAAGAGACGGCATTCAAACTGGAAAGGTTCCACTTGAATACATATACACCACCGCAGTTAAAGAAGCTCATCGAGCTAGTCGGACAACAAAGTGTTGAACGGATGCAGGAGATACTTGGCAGCGGCCTAGTTTCCGACATCTTTGACCCACGAGCCAAGCTCGCTAACCGCCTCGCGGTCAGGCAGGCTCTTGGCTTGGGTCCGCTCCCATCGGAACCCGGCTTTCACATCGTTGACTTCGGTCAAAGCCTTGAGGACATGATCATCGCAGGGAACTACGACTGGGTCAACAGCGATATTAACGCCAGGCGGTTCCCGGTTGTCGGTAAAGGTAAGGTGGAATTCGAAGATACACTTTTCGACTTCGGTCGCAATGTGTCATCGGAAGAAGCTGCCAGCCTGATTGCTGCAGCCGATCTCACGAATCCTTGGGCGCCGGGCAAGATTGAGAATCTGCTCGCTTATGGGGCAAAGAATCCCGAAGAACAGCGGAAGTACCCAATCATCGCTCTGGGCTCCGTTGGTGATGTCCGGGACGACCGTTGCGTGCCGTTACTCGACAGGCGCGGCTCGAGGCGCAGCCTCGACCTCGGTTGGTGGGGCAATGACTGGAGTTCCGACTGCCGCTTCCTTGCGGTTCGCAAAAAGGTCTCTCAGATTTCAGCTTCTTGACCACTCGGGCTTGTCCCTTGGTATCTTGGACCCTTGGTCCCTCGCGCGGTGCATGCTTAAAGCAACACCGCGTTTTCGATTGGGCAAAATCGGCTACTGAGTGATATACTGACCTCGGCAAATGAAAAATCTAAGGTCAACCACAGTAGGTGATCCTGCTGAATCAGGCTTTGGGTAATTTGTCCGCAACCTGTGCGTTCGGAATCTGGATGATCAAGGTTGTCCAGAGAGTATCGCATGGTACCGTTAAAAATCAGAGACAGTTGGTGTGAGAAGTTAAGTGATATATTAAGGTCACGGATACGATACAGCTCCCGTGAAGATATCGGGGAGCAGTGGCATGGATGACTTTTCGCACAAGGCTCCGTTGGTAATGTCCGGGACAACCGTTACGTGCCGTAACTCGACAGGAACGACTCGAAGCGCAGCCTCAACCTCAATTGGTGGGACAATGACTGGAATTCCAACTACCGCTTCCTTGCGGTTCGCAACTATTCAATGTTTCTCCTGGGATTTCGTCTCAGGAGTTTTGTTTAGAAGCTGCCGTTTCCAACCGCCGAGCATTTTGCCGATTTCCGCAAACCTTTCGGCTAAGTGAGCGTATTTCTTGTTGTCTAGCGCCTTGATTTCCCAAGAAAGTTGTAGGAGCAATTTGATCAGATCAACTTTCGAGATGCTCTTGTTTAATAGCAGACGCTTTTCATCCGTATGTGTGTAGCTGGCAAGAAAGGCATACTCGATTGCTTGCAAAAATAATACGTCAATCTTCGAACCGATAGAAAAGCGGTTTGCTTTAGGAAATTGGACCAAGTAATTCTGCCAGATATTGTAGGTATCCTTCAATTTTAGAACGACAGGTATCAGCCTAATCTGTCCAACACAGTGAGGGGTTTTGTGTGTGTGGGTTGACTTAACAGCTTGTGTATTCGAAATCGTCATAATGTACAACCATATCATATCAATGGAAAATTTGCTCGAAGCATGGAAGGAATTCTTGAAAGGCAAGCGGAACAAGAGAGATGTGCAGGAATTCCAATACAGGCTCTCAGATAACATCTTGTCCCTACATATTGACCTCAGGAACAAGACATATACCCATGGTGGTTACTATGCTTTCAATATTTCTGATCCAAAGCCTAGGAATATTCACAAAGCGACGGTGCGAGACAGACTTCTTCATCATGCTTTGTATCGGAAGCTATATCCACTTTTCGACATCCATTTCACTCATGATTCATATTCGTGTCGAAAATTACGTGGTACGCATCGCGCTTTGAAACGATTCAAAGAATTTGCAGATATCGCTAGTAAGAACAACACAAAGACACTGTGGATATTAAAATGCGACATACGAAAATTTTTTGCATCGATTGATCAGGGAATGTTGATACAGATATTGAAGAAATACATAATGGACACAGAAGTGATTGATCTCATTCAACGAGTAACTGATAGTTTTAGTAGTACAGCGGTTGGAAAAGGGTTGCCACTGGGCAATCTTACCTCACAGTTATTGGTCAATGTATACATGAATGAGTTCGACCAATTTGTAAAGCATGATCTTAAAGCTAGATATTATGTGCGCTATGCAGATGATTTTGTCGTTATGAGCCAAGACAGAGAATGGCTGGTTACCATACTGCATAAGATCAGAGACTTTTTGCGTCAGATGTTGGCGTTGGATCTCCATCCGCACAAAGTGAGCATCAGCACGTTCACTTCTGGGATAGACTTTTTGGGATGGGTCCATTTTGGAGACCATTGCGTATTGAGGACTGCGACAAAAAAGCGGATGCTCGGCAAGTTGAATAAGTCGGACAAGCCCGAAGTCCTAAATTCATATCTGGGGATGTTGGGTTACGGTAATGCGAAGAAGATAAAAAAGAGGATCAGGTGCGTGGAAGTTATTAGTGTAGCGAGCGATTGAAATTGTCTCAATGATGTGGTAGCGTTCTATCCATGACTTCCGTGACAAATCCGAAGATCGGTTTAATATTGGTTGTCGGTGATGTACTAGCTTATATATCCTCTCTAGTATTGACCCTCACTGTACGTTATGGAGAGATACCATCAAAGCATCTTTTGGCATCGCATACGATATCATTCTCAATATTGATAGCCGTATTCATTGTCGTCAACTTTAGCGCAGGTTTGTATGACAAACAGTTAACGATCATTCGTGGTCGCATCCAAGGGTTTTTACTCAGAGTCCAGATCATCAATGTACTCGTAGGTGTAACTTTCTTTTATCTGGCGCCAGTAGCGATCGCACCGAAAGCAAATCTCCTCATATTTTTCGTGATCTCAACATTGATCCTTTTGTTATGGCGCGTCGTGATGTTTCCGGTCATTAGTTCTACGAGAAAACAGACCGCTATCATGATAGGTAAAGGTGATGATGTCGAAGATCTCTATAGTGAACTCAATAACAACCAAAGATACGGACTCATCTTTCGTGAGCGAGTTGTTCCAGGAGTTTCTATTGAAGAGACGTTGAGATTGATCAATGAGACTGTAAAAAGAACGAATGTCCCTGTCGTAGTGGCTGATTTCCATGATCGAATAGTGGAATCGGCGATGCCATCATTGTACGCGATGGTCTTTTCGGGTATTCAGATCATTGATGCCAGCAAGATGTATGAAACTGTCTTTGATCGCATTCCACTGTCTATGGTTGGAGAGAGGTGGTTGGTGGAGAATTCTGGCATATCTCTCGGGACTCGTCGAGTCTATGATGGACTGAAAAGAGTGATCGATGTGGTGCTCGCGTTCATAGGCGGAGTGATATCTCTCGTATTTTACCCATTTGTTTACGTAGCGATAAAAATGGAAGATAATGGCCCGATCTTTATCGATCAAGATCGTGTGGGTAAGAATGGTAGGCCGGTGAAGATCTTTAAGTTTCGCAGTATGTCTGGAAATGACAATGGTAAATACGGCACATCCGGAACTACTTCGGTTGAAGTCACGCGAGTTGGCAGATTCTTGCGCAACACGCGTATCGATGAGCTCCCACAATTTTGGGCGGTCTTTACCGGGCAGCTATCTCTCGTCGGTCCTCGTCCGGAATTGCCAGCGCTCGCTCATGTGTATGAGAAGGACATCCCGTACTACAATGCACGTCATTTGGTCAAACCAGGACTCTTTGGTTGGGCGCAGATCTATCATGAAAATCATCCACATCATGCCGTCGATACCGAAGACACTCGTGATAAATTATCTTATGATTTGTACTATATAAAAAATAGGTCGCTAGTCCTCGATATGAAGATCGTCCTCCGTACGATGCAGATACTCATGAATAGAGTGGGGAAGTAACGCTCGACTATGCTGGTATTGCACAATTCCGTAAAATAGCTATACTACTCCACATGCTTAGACATAGGGCACGTGCCGTCTTTATCATCATTATCGCTGCCGCCATCGGCTATTTTGTATACGCTTCCAATACTACGACTAGCAAGCACGCCTTCCATCTCGGACTGGACTTGTCTGGCGGGACACATCTCGTCTATAGCGCCGATGTCTCAAAATTGGTAGCAAGAGACGTCGCCGACTCTATGACAGCTCTCAGAAATGTCGTGGAAAATCGCGTCAACCAATTTGGCGTCAGTGAGCCATTGGTCCAAACAGAACAGAACGCGGCCTTATCAAATAAAGAAAGCGCTTTTAAACTCATAGTAGAGCTTCCAGGAGTCACCAATATCGATGATGCGATCAAATCTATCGGTGCGACACCAGTACTAGAATTCAAACTCGTGACAGCGGATGAAATGCGAGCTTTCGCTTCTTCCAGCACAGCGTTGAATAGCACTAGTACGGATATCACTAAAGATCCAACCTACCTCTCATTATTCAAAGAGACAGGACTAACTGGCCGCATGGTCGCGAAAGCTAGTGTCGAGTTCAATCAAACGACCAATGCCCCCATCGTCGGACTTTCATTTACCAGCGACGGACGAGACTTGTTCGGCACGATCACGAAGAATCATATAGGCGATTTCCTCGGGATATTCCTAGACGGCAAGCTTATATCAGCTCCAGTCATCCGCGATGCTATCCTCGATGGGAAGGGTCAGATCAGTGGGACTTTCACGATCGATGAAGTAAAGTCGCTCGTCCGTGATCTCAACTTTGGCGCATTGCCTGTTCCTATCACGCTCATCTCTTCACAGGCGATCGGTCCATCACTAGGCGCGGAAGCAGTGAATGGGGGTATCAAGGCGGGCATCATCGCTTTCATCATCATTGCCATCTTCCTCATAGTCTGGTATCGACTTCCGGGATTTATCGCAACCATCGCTCTCGCTGTTTACGTCACTCTCTCGTTGGCGATCTTCAAGCTCGGTGTTTCACCGACGGTTATCATTTTCTGTATCATCCTCATGTTCTTGGCAATGAGATATCATTGGGGCTGGGGAGCGGCGGCGATCATCTTTTATGGTCTCATGACGACGATCGACGGAGTCTTGTCGCCAGTTACTTTGACGGCCGCAGGTATCGCCGGGTTCATTCTCTCTATCGGCATGGCTGTTGATGCTAACATCCTCATCTTTGAACGTACCAAGGAAGAGCTAGTGCGCGGCAGGACGATCGGGGATGCGATGCATGAAGGTTTCGCCAGAGCGTGGACATCGATCCGTGACTCGAACATTTCCAGCTTCATCACCGGCTTCGTCTTGTATTTCTTTGGGAGCACGTCGATCGTCACTGGTTTTGCCCTAGTCTTCGTCGTTGGTGTGATGGTTTCGATGTTTACCGCTATCACCGTTTCTCGGCTGTTGCTTTATGCTGTCGCCCCTGCGCACGATACGAAGTTTACCAGATTCTTGATAGGGAATGGGTTTAAAAGAAGTATAAAGAATGAAGTATAAAGTTTAATACTCACTACAATGTTTGTCATCAAATACCGAAAACTCTTCTATACGATATCTAGCATACTAGTTGTTGCTTCTGTCGCGTCGTTCATCGTCTGGGGCCTGAAGACAGGCATAGATTTTAGTGGAGGAGCACTTATCGATGTTGCATATGACGCGGGGACGCGTCCAGAAGTCTCAGTCATCACTAGAGGCTTGGTGGCGATCGATCCGGCAGTGTCAGTCAGGCTCTCAGGTGCCGAAGATTTTATCATTCGTATGAAGGATATCAGTCAGACGGAAAAGGTCGCCGTTATGAATGTTTTGTCATTAGATGGATCTGCTTCAACTACGATAAAAGCCTTTGATTCGATTGGTCCAGTTCTCGGTGCAGAGGCTCTCCGTAAAGCCTATGTTTCCATATTGCTAGTCCTACTTGGTATCGTCTTCTTCATCACTTTTGCCTTTAGGAAAGTATCAGAGCCAGTATCTTCGTGGAAATATGGTCTGACTGCCGTCATAGCTCTAGCCCATGATGTGATCATACCGGCTGGCGTTTTTTCGATCCTTGGTCATTTCGCTGGTTATGAGGTGGACACATTGTTCGTGACGGCTCTCTTAGTGGTCTTGGGCTTCTCTGTTCATGACACGATCGTGGTATTTGACCGAGTCCGTGAGAACTTGAAAAATAGCGGCAATATGAAACCTTTCAGTGACGTCGTTGGCGAGAGTATCAGTCAAACATTCGTTCGATCTATCAATACATCGATGACGACACTGCTCGCACTCGTCATACTATATATATTCGGTGGTTCATCGACAGCGCATTTCTCACTGGTTCTCATCATCGGTATAGCTGTGGGAACTTATTCCTCGATCTTTATCGGTTCGCCTCTATTGGTAACGTTACAAAAGTGGTCAAAGAAAGGGAAGTAAGCTAGACGCTCCGCTTCCCAATGGCCTCAGAATAACGTATCATATGCGTTCATATGTCAAAAGGACGCAATAATGACAATAAGACTCGGAAGTCCGAATTTTCCGGTGATACGATCATCCGATTCGATGACGTCTCTTTCGAATGGGGCGAGAACAAGCCTATACTGGACGAGGTCGACTTCACTGTACGAAAGGGCACGAAGATCACGATCATGGGCCAAAATGGCGCAGGGAAGACCACGATCTTCGGGCTCATACTGGGCGACTCAAAACCAGAGTCAGGGGGAGTTTTCATAACCAATGGTGCGACCATCGCCACTGCTCGTCAGGTCATACCTCGTGCCGATCTAGAACTGTCAGTGCGCGAATTCTTCGCGAAATGTTTCAAGGAGAAAGTCTACGATCTCGACCCGAGGATAGATGAGGCATTGAAAGTTGTAAATCTGCAAGTGCACAAGCCGAAAAAGGCAGCATCGGATGTGAGCGAGGCGACCGATGTGAAAGACCGTTTGGTCAAGACTTTCTCAGGAGGTCAGCAGGCGCGCCTGCTATTGGCGTCAGCGATCATACAGGACCCCGACATCCTCCTCCTCGATGAGCCGACAAATAACCTCGACAAAGCTGGCATAGAACATCTGACTCAGTTTCTCATTGATTATGAGAAGACTTGTCTCGTCATTTCGCACGATGCCGAGTTCTTGAACGCATTTACGCACGGGGTCTTGTATCTCGACGTTCATACGAAGAAAGTCGAGCAATATGTTGGTGACTATAAGGATGTGGTAGAGCAGATCACCGCACGTATCGAAGCTGAGAATCGTGAGAACGCACGACTAGGCAAAGAGATACAGGCCAAGAAAGAGCAGGCAAATATGTTCGCCATGAAGGGTGGACAGATGCGTCTCGTCGCCAAGCGTATGCGCGAGAAGGCTGAGGAATTATCTGGAGAGATCGTCGAAGTCCGTAAGGAAGACAAAACTATCAAACCTTTCGTTATTCCTGCACAGATGGACGTGATCGGAGATATCGTCAGTATCTCGTCCTATTCCGTCATGAGTCCAAAGACGCATAAGCTGGTAAATAGAACTTGTGATATCAAATTGCGACGCAGACAGCATTTGTTGCTTTCTGGACCGAATGGGATAGGGAAGTCGACATTGCTAGAGAAGATCGTCAATGGTGTCGAAGGTGCCGTTATCACTCCTCACGTTCGTGTCGGCTATTATCGTCAAGATTTTTCTATGATGGACTTCAATGACACTGTCTATGAGTCATTGGAAAAGATCGTTCGTGCCACGCAGGGTCGTCTCATCGAAACGGAACTGCGCTCTGTCTCCGCGAGCTTCTTGATCGGAGCTGACGCTATCCACACGCGTATCGGTTCGCTATCGGAAGGTCAGAAAGGACTAGTCGCATTTGCTCGTCTAGTCTTACAACGCCCAGGACTCCTCATTCTCGATGAGCCGACAAATCACATCAATTTTCGGCATTTACCAGTCATCGCACAGGCACTCGATGCATATGAAGGCGCGATGATCCTAGTCTCGCACGTTCCGGAATTCGTCAGTCAGATCAGGATAGATGAAGTATTGGAATTGGGGAAATGATCACATCTTTGCTTTGTCCATATCCTTAGTCGGTATCTCGAAATGAGTTGCTTTGTTTTTTGACATATCTTTATGAAAATTATGTTAATAAAATCCTGCTCGACCGAGTAATCTGAGATACAGATGGGGAGGGAAAAAAGGATTCACTCATCCTTTGGAAAATGCCACGAGATATCGCTTCGCAAAGAGTGCTCGGTCGTTCGAGGGTGAGATGCGAGAGGGTTATTTTCCAGAATTAACACTGTTTCCTGCCACCCACCCCGTGGTCCAACAGAGTTGGAGGCTATAACCTCCGGAAGGGCGATCGATATTTAATATATCGCCAACGAGATAGAGATTTGGAATGAGACGTGATCGCATCGTACGGAAATCAACTTCCGTGAGGGCAACGCCACCTGATGTAATGATGGCTTTGTCAGCGCCGAGGAGTCCGGTTGGATGGATCTGCAGGTCTTTGAATATCTTGATGAGTGCTAGCCTCTCCTCACGAGTAACGCTGTGACAGAACGTATCAGTATCGATACCAGACTTTTCTAAGGTCACTGGAACGAAGGCGGCCGGGATGATCTCCGTTATGGCATTTTTGAATTTCTTGTTGTTTTGCGTCGAGAACAATCTCTGCAGAGCTTCATTCAGTGTCGAGTAATCATGATCGGGGAGCAGATCCATAGAGATGACGACCTCACCGTATTTCAAAAGCTCATTCACTTCCGAACTCATGTTTAGTATGGCTGGTCCGGACAGACCGAAATGTGTGAAGAGGACTTTGCCGCGTCTTACTCCTCTTCCCGCCACATTTCTCGATGAGCTATCTTTCACGTTTCTTTCAGTCCCATTTCTCTCGTGAGACCTGTCTATTTCTGAAACTTTTGTGCCATTTTGGAATAGAGTCATTTTCGCGTTCTTTAATGAAACACCTGACAGAGCTTTGACCCACGTGTCACTCACGACGATCGGTACGAGAGCAACAGTCGGCGGTGAGATAGTGTGACCGAGCTTTGCGAGCCATGTAAATCCGTCACCAGTCGAACCTGTTTCTGGATGCGACTTGCCGCCTGTTGCCAGAATGAATGATCTTGCATAGATCTTTTCGCCATTCATAAGACAGGCGGCACTGATGATACGATCGTTTATCTGCTGAGATGCAAGGTCTTCTATAATGCTTTTGCCGGGTTTTGATATAGAAGCTACCTGTCTCAGGGGGTCGATATCAATAGTTTCGAATCCGACGACCTCCGCACTCGGACGTATCGTTACGGGGTTACTGCCCCCATGTTTTCTGTCGTTCATATTCTCGAGTAGGACATCTGAGACGGATCGTGCCTCGTCGGAAAGAGGGAATACGCGCTGACCTTCTTCGATCTTCGTCTTCATGCCATGAGAGTGAAAGAATTCCAATGTTTCTTTCACGCTGTGTTGGGCAAAAGCGGAGAATAGAAACTTGCCGCTGTCTTTGAATCTCGCTAACAGGGCACGGTCATCGAACTCGGCGTTTGTGACGTTACATCTGCCGCCACCGGTTATGAGGAGCTTTTTTCCGATTTCGACATTCTTTTCGAGAAGAATGACCTTGAGGCCGCGTTCCACTGCTCTCCCCGCGGCCATCATGCCAGCTGGACCACCTCCGATCACTGCGAGGTCGTATATTATGGGACTTGCATTTTGAGGTATATCTGAGTTTGGGTGATCTCTATTTGTCTTGGAATTCATGCAAGGTATACTAGCATATGTTACAATTTACTCATCATGCAAAAAAATACATACATCATTCCATCTATCATCATCGGCGTCGCGATGATATTGGCAGTCGTAGTGGGGGCATTTACTTTTATTGCTTCTCGCAGTTTCGATAACACATTATCAGTGACCGGTTCAACATCAAAGAAGGTAGTTGCGGATCGCGCGACGTGGTCGATGTCTCTGTCTCGTCAAGCGGCAGAATTCGATCTGAGTACTGCTTATGCTGGTGTCGCCAGGGACTTGATCACAGCAAAGAAGTTTCTTATATCCAATGGTATTTTGGAAAGCGCGATCACCGTAACGCCAGCTATGGCAAATCAGCAGTACAGGTCTGATCAATCTGGTCCGAGACAATTTGAAGTCAGACAAACTATATCTGTAGAGTCCAATGATCCATCAGCTATCGATAGGTTGTCAAAGGCTACTGACGCATTGACTTCACAAGGCATGATCATAAGCGTAGATCAACCACAATATTTCTATAGCAAACTCTCAGAGCTCAGGGTCTCTTTGCTGGGCGCAGCCATAACTGACGCACGAGATAGAGCGGAGCAGATCGCAAAGAGCGCTAAAACTTCGGTCGGGGCATTGAAGGCGGCCTCGAGTGGAGTTGTCCAAGTATTATCTCCAACTTCCATAGATGTTTCTGATTATGGGCAATATGATACTTCTTCAATAGACAAGAATATCATGGTTACTGTTAGGGCGACGTTTTTCGTGAAATAATAGCTTCATAGTATTTATTCCAGCAAGCGAGGAGCGCGTGAATACAACCCCCCCCTTGACTTTCATATATATTCCAGTAAGATAGACCCTACGCCTGTAAACAGGCTTAGGTACTTTGAAAGTCACATAATGAAATATGAGAATGTACGATTCTTTCTTTGGTTCGCTAACCCGAACAAAGGGAAGAAAGTGTTTGCAGTAGCTCTTAGCGGAGCGATGCAAAATATGTGGTCGCCTTTGCTTCTATCGAAGCTTTGGCGTACCAATGCAAGTAAACGAAAAATATATTCCAATATATAAAATTCCAAACAGTCGTCCCCATTCTGCCGCCAGGCAGGATAGAAGCTATTAGCAAGGCTTTGGACGATGAAGTATGAGCTAGGGTAAAAGTGAAATATGAAATATGAAGTTTCCTCGACTCGCCCTCACAAGGTCGGCTCGCTCGGAATAAATTTTCCCATTTGGGAAAATTTAGCTTTCTATTTTGTTCCGTTCGCTTATAGTTAAGAGTTTGATCCTAGCTCAGGATGAACGCTGGCGGCGTGGATAAGGCATGCAAGTCGAACGCTGGGAGCTGGACTCCGGGTGCTAGGGACTGGTAAAGTTGCATTATGAATTTCAAAGATCTGAGAGTTTATCAACAATCTTCAAACCTCTTTCCAAGACTTTACGGTCTTGTAAAGTCTTGGTCAGTATTTGATCAAAGAAGCATTGGTGGTCAACTCGTAAGATCGGTCAATTCAATTCATGCAAATATAGCAGAAGGTAATTCAAAATCAGCAAAAGATTATATTCGATTCATTGGGATAGCAATAGCATCTTGTGATGAATCACGTAGTCATTTGATGGATAGTTACAATGTAAAATTGATTGATAGAGATGTATATCAAAAGTATGATGAAGAATTGCAATCAATCGGTAAACAATTGACCAATTTGAAAAAATCAGTCAATCATAGAATTATAACCAGTCCCTAGTCCCCAGATTCCAGTTTCCAGAGTGGCAGACGAGGTAGTAATAATCAAGTATGTACCCTAGAGTCAGGCATAGCCATCCGAAAGGGTGGGTAACTCCTGATAGTCCCTGAGATCGCAAGATCGAAGGGTAAAAATTTATTGCTCTAGGAACAGCTTGATCGGTATCAGCTAGTTGGTAAGGTAATGGCTTACCAAGGCTATGACGCCTAGGGGACCTGAGAGGGTGACCCCCACCGATGGGACTGAGACACGGCCCATACACCTACGGGTGGCTGCAGTCGAGAATCT
>JANXZK010000002.1 GCA_025355565.1 bacterium | reverse complement strand
TTCAAGGATTCACTCACCCTTTGTGAAAATGCAAAGGTATGTTGGTTCTCAAAAAAGTCCTCGGAACTCAAAGAGGTATGACGGAGTTACGTCAAAGAATCCAGCAATTTATCTGGCCGTAACCTTTATCAACTCCTCCTCGGCAACTTTCGCATCAGACCATGGAGTCTTTGTATTATTAGGCCCCATAATGTACGGATCCGTACCCTTGCCAGTGATGAGAACAGCGTCACCAGTTTTTGCGCGTTTCAACGCTTCATGTATAGCTTCGCGACGGTCCATGATGATCAAAGGAATTTTTGACCGGATACCTCTCGCGACATCATCGACGATCTTTTTCGGGTCTTCGTCATAGGGATCTTCATCAGTCAGGATGACCTCTTCACAATATTTGTCGGCGATACGTCCCATCTCTCCACGCTTCCATGTGTCTCTGCCACCGCCGGTGCCGCCAAGGACGCAGATATTTCTAGATGTCGAGAATACTTGATAAAGTTTTTCTAGCGAGTCCGGTGTGTGTGCATAATCGACGATCACAGTAAAATCCTGACTGCCCGCGATCTTTTGCACTCTCCCGGGAATGCCTGTCAGATTATCGATCGCTCGAGTGATGTCGATATCTGAGACACCTTGGCTCCTGGCCGCGGCGGTCGCGGCGACGATGTTGTAAAGGTTAAATAGCCCAGAGAGGTGAGAGTGTACAGTTTGGCCGCTTAAGGTGAATTCCAAGCCATCTTTCCCAAGTTGGTAAGGCTCGGCGTCGTGTATGCTGTATGAGATCTTGCGATCGGCAGGACATGCCATGAATTTGTCTGACTCTGGATCGTCAGCGTTCACTATAACCGCACGGTTCACTTTTCTCGAATGGCACATATTTCTGGCGATTGAAAGTTTCGAATCGAGATAGTTGTCATATGACCCATGCGCTTCGATATGTTCAGGCGAGATGTTGGTAAAGACCAGTGCATCGAGCTCGATGAACCTGTGTCTGTAAAACAGGGCGCCTTGGGAAGTCATCTCCATGATCATGTAGTGGCAGTTATTTTTCACCGCCTTTCGGATGAGCCTTTGCGCGAAGAAACGCCCAGGCATACTCATTTTGAACATGTTGTCGTAGGAAGCGTCACCAACCTTGAATCTGATGGTATTTGAGAGTGCAGTTTTGTAGCCAGCTTCTTCCAATATGGCATTCAAGATTTCTACGGTCGAGCTCTTGCCTTTGGTGCCAGTCACTGCGATGACCTTGATCTTCCTAGAAGGGAAGCGGTACCACAACGCCGCCAATAGTGACAGTTTCCAGTGATATATCGGCTGTAGTAGAGCGAACACCTTCTCGGGTATGATATGTCGGCGAAGTTTATCTAGGAAATTATCTAACATTTTGGTTTAACATCTTTAGAGCCGCCTTCACTTTCTGACCGGTGCCCTCGATCTCCTTGTCGATCTTCTTCAATGCTTCCCTGGCTTCATCAGCGTCATACCCGAGCGCCTTCAATGCCTCGATCGCATCCATATCACTAGATATGCCTGCAGAGAGTCCGACATCATCGGTTCCTTGAGAACTGGAGAGACTACTTAGTTTATCTTTTAGCTCTAGCACGATCTTTTCCGCGGTTTTCCTGCCTATCCCAGAGACTTTCACCAGGTTCGATGTTGAACCGCTCCTTATGGCACTCACCAACATATCGATGTGCACCATCCCAAGGATATTCAATGCTGATTTCGGCCCGATACTGGAGACGGAGATCAGTAGTTCAAAAAAATCCTTTTCTCTTTTGGACACAAAGCCATATAGGTCCATGGCGTCGTCTCGCACCACCATATATATCCAAAATGAAGCAGGGGAGCTATTTTTGAGGCTATGAATAGTATCGGAGGTTAGAAAAACTTTGTAGCCAAGACCGCCAGTTTCGATGATGGCGTACTTCGCGTCTATATGGGATATCTGGCCTTTTATACTAGCGATCATGGCTTACATCATAGCACCGCTTTACTTTTTCGTCCTCCCATGTTAAGTTATCGACACAACTCACATGGCTATAACCTCATCAGCAAAGAAAGCTCTCCGCGCCTCAAAGAAGAAGCGCGTCTTCAATCTACGCCGTAAAGCGACGATCGATGATCAGCTAAAGGATTTCCGTAAGGCGGTTCTGGCCAAAGACAAGTCTGGTGCAGAAAAGCTCGTTTCTCCTCTATATCAGGCACTGGATAAGGCTGTAAAGACCGGCTATATCAAACTCAATACTTCATCTCGTCTCAAATCTCGCGCGATGGCATCATTGAAGAAGCTAGGGTAATAATAGGGGATTGGAGGACTCTAATTTGAGGCATCTTGGCCGGGTTTATTGATACTACAGAGCCACAATCTTCATGGGGAGGTTCTTTGGAGCCTCCTTTTTTGTGGTAGCGTAATACACGCCCGTAAGTTATAGTATTTTACGATGAAACAATCAATTCATTCTCAAAAATATGCGAAATATTATGCAGCCGTAAGCTATCTGGAGACGCTGGGTAATATCGCTCACGGTTATCAACAGACCAACTTGAAATCACATCCACGACCTCGGATGTTTTTGGAGCGTATGCAGGATTTTCTAGATCTCCTTGGCAATCCAGAAAAAGGATTCAAATATGTGCACATAACGGGTACGGCTGGAAAAGGGAGTGTAGCATCTCTTGTTCAGGCTCAATTAGTAAAGGCTGGTAAAAAAACTGGCATTTTTACATCGCCTTTTACTGTCAGTACCATTGAAAAGATTCAAGTCGGATCGAAATATATTGATCCTCTCGTTTTTGCTAATCTTACCGATAAACTTAAACCATATATCGATGAAGAGATACTGCATGGACGTCATGGTGAGCCATCATATTTTGAAATGATGTTTGCTATTGCGCTCCTATATTTCAAAAAAGAGAAATGTGAGTATGTCGTGCTAGAGGTTGGCCTCGGAGGGCGATACGATGCGACGAATATAGTGAAGAATCCGCTCATTACAGCAATTACGAATATCGGTTTGGATCACACCCACATCCTCGGGACTCGTCGTATAGACATTGCCAACGACAAGGCAGGTATTATCAAGAAAGGTTCTACATTTTTTACGTCTGAAGAAGACCCCAAGATTTTACAAATTTTTGAGAGCCAGTGCGAAGAAGTCGCGGCAGAATATCACCCACTTAAGGTAAAAGGCCTGGATTATGATTCTCGCAATCGTCTGTTGGCCGGTTCGATCTGTGTCAACCTCGAAATCATTCAGCACGTCACTCATATGAAGGAGAATATAACATTGCCCGCGCGCTTTGAAACAGTAAAAAAACGACCGCTTGTGATAATAGACGGGGCCCATAATCCATCAAAAATCGAGAGTACGGTCTACAATCTTGGACAGCTCCAATATCGGAATTTGATTTTAGTAATCGCTGTTTCTGCCGATAAAGACTGGAAATCCATGATGAAGATAATTATTCCTAGGGTACATCGTATTTACGTGACGCGCTTCAGTGTTCCTGGGCGACAGGCTGTAGACCCGAAGCTCCTTTTTCAGGAGGCAAAGAAATATGCTGACGGGCGGTCCATACATCTTTTTTCTGATCCATTTCAGGCATACAAGAATGCTTTGAAAGACCTTGCTCCAAGGGATTTATTACTGGTGACGGGTTCATTTTATCTTGCTGGTGATATTAGGAAAATATATTGTGGAGAAGAGCAAATCTTGAGGAATAGGAATTCTCATCTGTAATTGTGCCCCCGCGAGGAATCGAACCTCGATTACAGGATCCGCAATCCTGAGTCCTATCCGTTGAACGACGAGGGCGTAGGGACACATTATCATAAATCGCCTAGAATCCAAACCATTCGAGGATGTGTTTCAATAGAGGCTCATGATGTTCAGTCTCCGCGATGTATCGGAGCATAATCTCGCGCACGCTTTCCGGATCGACCTCTTCGATGAAAATGATGATGAAAGGCATGAACATCTTGCGAGATTTTACGATGATGCGCGGGATAGCTTCGTCATGAGGTATCCAGAATGATTCGAGAGTGAGAAAAGGGTAGAGGATATTGTCGATGATGATGCCGCGGTCGTTGATCTCGTGATAGATCATGCGTGGCGGGTGAGACGCGTGCAAGACGAGAGCAACTGCGGCGATGACTACGAATATGCCGGGAATGACGCTTCCCAGGATGAAACAAACTGCTGCGAGAGTGAGTGTGACGATGCCGACTGCCCAAAACCAATCTTGGCGTTTTTCGACATAATAATGTTCAGGTGCAGTCCAAGAGATGAGAGCTTCGGTTGCCATGTGGATATTATAGCGACAAGTGAGGAATTATGAAAGGCTTGCACTGGCCTAGTGCACAAGTTGTGGAATTGTGTGATTCAAGGTATGCTATTTGTTATTAACAATTCCATCATTATTAACTATTATCAATAATATGAAAAAATACATTACCCATACATTTACCTCGCTTGCGATTTTTTCGCTAACGATATTTTTTTCCACATCTGTTCAGTCGGTACGGGCGCAGACTACGACTTCCGATATCATGTGTCCAGCTGGTTACACCTGTAAACCATTGCAAGCTCAGCCGGAAAACTGTCCAGCGGGATATATTTGCACTCTGATAAGCTATCCAAGTACACCGGTAATACCTGCCGCTCCGATTTTAGTTAAACCCACATGCCATAGTTTCTCTACAGACCTCAGGGTCAATGATTCTGGTTCGGATGTCGTCGAACTTCAAACGCAACTTATTTCCAATAAGTTCGATATCCCGGCTATCTCTTCCGGCAATACATCCAAAGGGTACATTGGTTCTCAAACCGTGAGCGCTATTAGGAAATATCAGCAAAGCAAGGGGTTAGCTGTAACCGGGATTCTTGATTCGTCTACACGTCAAGAGATAAATAGTTCGCTAGATTCGTTAGGTTGTGTCAAGCCACCAACACCTATTGGAGGAGTGTCAGAACAGGTGAGGTGTGTCTTCAACGGTTCGAGTAATCAAGAAAAGTGTTATACCTCCGCCGACAACCCATCTTTGAATTTTAACTGTAGTGGTATTGGCGCCTGTGTTGCCAATGTCAAAGGTCAAAGTGGTACACAGCTGACTTGGAAAAGTCCTTGTGGCGGAGGTATTCTTCCTATAACAACCATCGATGGTAATAATAAGGATGTTAATTTTACTTGTTCAGCAACGACACTGCCTTCCATTACTATTCTTTCACCAAATGGCGGAGAAAAGTATAAAAATAACGGGAGTCCGATCACGGTAAATTGGCAGACGACTAACATATCATCATCTCAGATACTCGATGTTATCAGGCTTCGAGCCTATTTAGGTGATCAAGAATATAACCTGGCATATAATGTAAGGAATGATGGTCAAGAAGTCGTCGTACCATCATCTGTTCCTGTCGGTGCCTACACTCTCGAGATCAAGTCCAATGTTAATGGAACCACCGTGATGGATTCAAGCGATTCATATTTCAAGATTATCGATTCAGAAATCTCTGATGCTCCTATACCGATGGACGGACTGGCATCATCAACCAAGAAATATATTACACGATAACTTTGGATACGAGGCGGGGAGCTTGGGACGATGTCCGAATAGCTCTTAGTTTAGCATAAAAAGAAGAACCGCCCGACAAAAGCCAAGCGGCCTTCGTGAGCGGTCAGAAATCGATTTTCCACGAGTTGATGTTTCCATTATCGTCAAAAATAATGGTTAGAGAGAAGTAGGCGAGAGGGGAGTGTTCCTCAGGGTCTTCTTTGTGGTAAAACTTTACCATTAGCACCAAAGGCATGCCGACTGGATCCAATGTCATTTGGTTATCCGACATGAGCGAGGATTCAACACGGTAACCTCGAGTGGAGGCTTCCACAAACATCTCGCACACCTGCTGGCTGGGTGTCCTGCCTCTGATCTCGAGTATACGGAACGAGTCCAATATCTCATAGGCATACAGCGTACCAAATCTCGGATACAGCGAGGCCTTGAAGGCGGCGTTCATGAGTCCGTTTTCGAGACTGCAGGCTTTTTTCACAGCCTTTTCCTTTGCATAAAGTATTCCCTGAGCAGAGGACTGACGTTTCTCGATCATATATGATTCTCCTGTTTGGAATGGCTCATGTTAATGGCCATTTTGTTTTTCAACTCATTTTAAATTAGGATTTTCAATGTTCGGCGTCACACACATGACGCCGTAATCCGTTGCGCATCTTAGTATATTATAATACAAAGGTCAATACCTGTCCAATTTTACTGCGGTTCTGTTTAGCCATGTATTGGGATGACCATCTTTACAATGAGCTCGCCTTAGCACCTTCGGTGCTGAGGCGTAGCGAAGGCGGAGGAGGTGAGATTCGAACTCACGGCCCCGTGAGGGGCTCCGCTTTTCAAGAGCGGCGCGATAGACCACTCTGCCACTCCTCCATGAATTTGTCACAGTTACCTGGAGATACTCTCGAGGCGACTAATGTGTTTAGGGTTGTGCGTCCCTATAACTCTGAAATAATCACATATTTCATCAAAGTTTTCAAGCTGTATTGATTTTCCACCCCTTCTCTTTTTTGGATGAAATCCGAAATCTGTGAGCAGAGAATATATGGTGTTTGATAAATACCTGCAGTAAGTTGTAAAATTTAGGCGCGCATACAAATATCTCTTGTTTTTGACAGAATGTGTTTCAATCACGACGCACCCATCAGTGTCCAGTAATCCTCGGATGAAGGATTTTGAGTATTCTTTGTTTACGAGGATCCAGCTAGGAGTGTGGAGACCTTGCGATATTTTATGTCCTATCGGCAGGTTTAAATGTTTGTTGCAATAATTGACCAAGTCGACTCTAGAAATAACTAAACAAACGGCTTTTTTATGCGAATGGAGATTTCTAGACGGTTTGACACCAAACAAGTCAAGCATCATCTTTTCTACGAACATGGAATATTCGAAGTCGTCGATTTTGTTTAAAGTTACGCAGACCTGATGTCTAGATAAACCACCATCTCCCATCATGATGCCAGTAAATTCGGCGAGTCCGCTGGAAGCATTTGGTAGAGTGACATGCTTCTTCGAGGCTTTGATGACCTTTGCCTTTCCTGAAGATATCCACCATTTATTCCAGGCAGATAGTCGGTTTGTCTCTGACCCTGGTACTACCCCGTACAATTTCATCGTTGCTCGTCCACCTTTGCGACCAGCCGTATGGGTGTGAGAATATCGATCGAATATCGTTATGTTTCTAGGTATCGTAGAGCCAGATTTCTTCGATAATGTTGTAACGACAGAAAGTGGAAGGGAATATTTTCCAGTTACCCATCGAGAGATTTGTCTCACGCTGACTTTCGCTATAGCGGCCAGTGTTTCGGTTGTTATATTGTTTTTTTTCATTATAGATGCCAAAAACTCGGCCTGGTCGCCCTTATTAAATTTCACTCTTTTTTCTGTAGACTGCTCAGGCATGCTTCTATTATACCATTTTCTTTATCATGATATGCTTTACTTATGCGAATACTCGGCATTGACTACGGATCAAAGAGGGTTGGTGTCGCGGTTTCAGACCCGAATGGCCAATTTGCTTTGCCGGTATCGGTGGTCTCTAACACACCGACGTTGCTTTCGGAGATAGAGAAGATCGCCACAGACAACGAATCCAGAGAGATCGTCATGGGGGAGTCTAGGAATTACAAAGGCGAACCAAATGAGATCTTGCTCGATAGCATGGAATTTAAAAAGCGATTGGAGGAAAGAGGCTTCAAGGTTTATCTGGAATTGGAGTTCATGACGAGTGTGCAAGCGGAGAGATGGCAGGGAAAGGGAGCTCTCACAGACGCGTCAGCCGCGGCCATCATACTTCAGAGCTATCTGGACCGGAAGAAACATGAAACGGAGAATATTTAATTGATCCAATTGATTTAAACCCGATATGATCGATGATTAACGATCAAACATTTAACATCAACAACAAATATGTCTATAACTTACGACGAATTTAAGAAGATCGAAATAAAGGCAGGCAAGATCTGCATGTTCGTGACCAATCTCGAGCCGAGAAATATCAAAGGTCTAGAAAGTAACGGAATGTTGTTCGCTGTTTCAACTCCTGGTGGAGCATTTTCATTGCTTGAACCGAATGAGACGATCCCACCGGGAACAGTGGCTGCGTAGACCACACGCCGTGTGTGGATCATTTCAATTTAAATAAACAAACAATGAATCTCATCGATCTTATAAATCCAGAGTATTTGATTTCCACACTCGGTTTTGTGGGAGTGATCGCCATCATATATCTAGAGACGGGAGCATTTTTTGGTTTTTTCCTTCCAGGGGATTCATTGTTGGTAACTGCTGGTTTTTTCGCTTCACAAGGACATCTACCGATCACTGCTCTGCTCATCTCTACATTCGTCGCCGCAGTTCTAGGGGATAGTACCGGTTACGCATTTGGCAAGAAAGTCGGACCGTCGATATTCACAAAAGAAGAGTCGCGGTTCTTCAACAGGAAATATTTGCTCCGTGCACAAGAATTCTACGAGAAGCATGGCGGAATAACGATCATCCTGGCTAGATTCATGCCGGTCATCAGAACATTCGCGCCGATCGTTGCGGGGATAGGGAAGATGAAGTACCGCACGTTTCTCTCATTCAATGTGATCGGCGGATTTTTCTGGACGTGGACGATGCTGCTCATCGGTTATGTCTTTGGATCGATCGTCCCAAATCCGGACAAGTATATAATTCCTCTCGTATTGGTTATCGTCATTGTTTCTGCGGCGCCTGGGATTTATAAGTTGATAAAAGAGTCTATGAAAATGCTATAATATACCCATGCACCAGTCTCTGTTCTTCAAACTTTTCCCTCCACCGAGATTCATGAGCGTGAGATTCGCTGGCTTGGAGATTTCCGATGACGCGATACGCTGTCTGGAATACGCGTCGACTACCCATGGACATGTGATAGATAGATTCGCATCGATAGATCTGCCCGTAGGCACGGTCCACGGGGGCGATGTGAAAGATGAGAAGGTATTGAGAGACACTCTGAAGACATTTATCGAGAAAAATGATCTATCCTATGTCGCCGTATCCGTTCCGGAAGAGAAAGCATACCTATTCCAGACGGATGTAATTGGCGATTCGGTCGCCAACATCGCGCAAAATATCGAATTCAAGTTAGAGGAAAATGTACCATTGTCAGCCAAAGACGCAGTCTTCTATTTCGACTTGATGCCGCTCGCCGCTTCCGGTGGCGTGCTTCGTGCCAGCGTGTCTGTGGTCCCGAAGACTTATATCGACAAGCAGATCGAGTTTCTGCAGAGTCTGGGCCTTCAGCCGGTCACTTTCGAAGTGGCACCAAAATCCATCGCGCGTGCCGCTATCGACAATCAGGCGGACAAAACCTCTCTCATCGTGCATCTAATGAAAAACAAGACAGGACTATACGTCGTTTCTGGAGGAGTCATCTGCTTTACTTCGACGGCGGCTAACAATGTGACTCTAGCGGAGGAGGTCAAGCATACCATCGAATATTGGAAGTCCAAGACGGATGCTATGATCAACAAGGTCATTTTGACTGGGACTGGCGCCATTCAATATGAAACTAAACAGCTAGATTCGATCTTTGCTACAAATTGTCCTGTTAGCGTCGCGAACACGTGGCAAAATGCTTTTGATATAGATTCATATATTCCACCGTTGTCTAGGCAAGAGTCGATGGATTATGTGATCGTCGCGGGTTTGGCTTTGGATTCATAACATCATGCGTCACACACTCCTACCAACAACTTTGAGGAAATCGCTGTATCATGAGTATCATATGCGTGCCGGTATCGTATTTCTGCTCATGTTTTCTATAGCCGGGGTCATCGGTATCGTTTCCCTGTTACCATCATTTGTATATGTTATGGTGGAGAAGGAGACAGTAGAAAGATCGCTCTCTGAAATAAAAAATATCAACAAAGTAAATCCAGGAGTTGATGATGGTAAGGAGATCGTGAAACGATCGAACACCCTCACCCTCTTCAACGACAGATCGGGTGGAGAGACAGATTTCTCGACGCTCATAGAAGATGTGATAACCACGCGTGGAGGAGTCGAGCTAACCTCGATCGGCACATCGAGAACCGGGACGACGACGGTCGTCATGGTCGTGCGAGGGATCGCGCCGACTCGAGATTCTCTGGTTGCCTATAAAGGCAGATTGGAGTCGGCCATGAAAGGCAATACGGTTAATCTGCCCGTATCGGAGCTAGCGAAGAGTAAGGATCTGGATTTTTCATTGACCATAACAAATGAAATAGTGCCATGAAGCATACACACCATCATTTGCTCATATCGCTCTCGATCATGGTCACATTGTTTGTAGTGTCGCTGTATTTCTATGTGAGCAGTTCCGTTCATAGCATGACTGATGCGGTCATCAGTGCGAGAGAGGAGGTCGCCAGTCTGCAATCAAAAAACAGCAAGGATGAACTATTGAAGAAGTTGAACGCGGATTCTTCTGCAGAATGGGAAAGGTTGTATTCGGCATTTGTTCCAGTCAACAATGTGGTTCCTTTCATCGAAACCCTCGAGTCTCTGGGACCACGGGCTGGTGGACAGGTTACTGTGGCATCGATCGATAGCACGATACCTGGCGATGGCAGTTTGGCGAAGAACGGCTATGTCAATGCAAAAGTGACTGCGCGCGGATCATGGGGATCGGTGTTCAAGATTCTCCAGTTAGCCGAGAATCTGCCGTACAAAACGACGATCAGCAATGTTCGGATGGACCTCACGACTAGCGAGGGGAGTAAGCAGCATACGGAGTGGACAGCGTCGTTCGATATCAGTGCAATAAAATCAATATGAGCAAATTAAAGACAAATATCCATTATATGGGTAGGGATCCATTCAAAGACTGGGTGATCATCAGTGTCGTGACCTGCGTCGTCGCTATCACGCTCATCATCGTAGGAGTGAGTTCGTATCATCGTGTCGACTCTGCTATATCTATCGTTCCAGAGGTGAGGGACAACGGTAGATTGCCTTTTGACCAGAATTCACTGGAGAATGCTATAAAGGTGCTCGATCTGCGCGTCTCTAAACAAAGTTCGATAATAAATGCTAATATACCGCTAGCCCCCTCGTAGTTCAATGGATAGAACAGCGGACTTCTAAGCCGTTGATGTTGGTTCGATTCCAACCGAGGGGACAAGATTATTTTCGGTTTTCATCTTTGATCTGTAGCCGCGCATGGTATAATCTGCGTATCTGGGTGTGGTACAATTATATTGGTCAAACATTATCAATCATTAATAAATATATTTAACATGGCAAAAACATCAGCTATCGTATTTGGAATCATCTTCCTTATCGCCGGCGTGTGGGGTCTCGTTGCTTCACCTGTTCTCGGTGTATTTGGTTTTACTACAGTCGCTAGTATCGTTCATATCATTGTTGGTATCGTACTCTTGGCAACAGCGGGAAGATCAGCTGTCAGTATGTTGAAGACCGTCGGCATCATCTATGTCATCTTCTTCATTTTGTCGCTTCTCAGTGTCGCCACACTCGGTGACAGCGCATCTGGCTGGTTGTACCTCATCCTCGGTCTCGTCATGGCTATCTTGGGTTTTTCTGGAAAGAAGGGGGGATCAGCTGCTCCTTCGGCTATGCCGCAGATGTAGGGAGAGGCAGTTGGTAAATGGTAATCAGTAAACAGATATTAGAAAATGGTAAATTGGTGTCAGGGTGATATCGATATACGATTCTCAAAAGACCTCAGAGATGAGGTCTTTTGGTTTCAAGGCCACAGTCGATCAAGGCGTCCTCGCTATGTTTGGCTCTAGATTGTGTGCTGTGGAACGTTATTCGAACGGAATTAGACGAGACTTGCGTTGGGACATCTTGTGATTAGTCATCATTAATGAATAGAAATAAAATTAGTATTCCTCGATACTAGAGATAAACTCATTAAACCTGTTAAAGGATTTTCCTAGTACACTTTTTTGATTCTTTGTCATATTGTAGTATGCAGACCACTCTTGTTCTACAAGACCAGCACCTTCCAACGAAGCGGCGTCCTCCCAAAGTGATTTTGGTAAATATTCTGCAAGGACTTCTTCTACGGGTAATGTGCTCTTTGCAGTAATGAATCCGTAAGAAGTATTTGTAGAAATTGGTGCAATATTCGCTGTTGTAATGATATTCGGTGGATAACGCACATCTGTGCCTATGACTCCCGCCCTAACAATGACATTTTTATCTTTTTGATAAGAAATATCACAGCGAAGTAGGGCGGATTTTGTATCAAGATCATCAGAAAGACACTGGAATGAAGTCGGCTGGCGTAAATAATCGTCTTGATTTTTGACTATTGATTTTTTAGTCAGATATTGTTGCACTAGGTCTGCAGGCAACTCACTAAGAGGTTTCTCTCTGTAGTCTCGTGAATACACCGTGACAGTGCTCGGATCAAGAGCGAAACTTATTGTGTGAGAAATGCCAGACAAGAGAGGAATATGCCCGCTTTTTATTTCTGCGAGTTCTTCTTCCTTGTTTGTCGGTGGTTTTTCTGAACTAACACTTACTGCTCCCCATCCTGGTGGAGACTTAAATGTGACACCTGAAATCCGATCAACGCCAGATTCCCACGCAGAAGACCAAGTCGTTATATCGTCGAAACTATCATAAGTCGAGGTAAGTTTACCTGATGAAACTTCATATGAAAGTTTTCGTGTTCTTAGGTTGCCACCTTTTTCGATTGGAAATTCCATGTTAATTGCAAGTGTGCTACCTGATCCTGAAACAGAATCAATTACCATACCATTCTCATACTTAACGTGATCAAGCGGAGTAAATATTCCTCCATTATTGAGAAAAACATATAGCAGAGGTCTGCTGACCCATTTAGGAAACTGATCATCTTCTGATTGATATACTGGTTCAGAATATACTATTGTGACAACCGCATCATACTGACAATCACCATTGAGATCCATAAATTTTATATGCGGTGTCGACTGACTGAATCTATATGAGGAAGGATCTCCGCCTTTATCCAGTAACTCCTTGCGCCACGCATTGGAGGCAAGATTTATTATACCGACACCTGGTAAATTAAAATCGTACCGCGCCATATCTTCGCTTCTTAAGAAATTATCAAATTTCTCCTCATCTCCAGAGGATAATGGTTGACATGCACCTTGCTCGACAGTGGTGTAACTATTGTCTGTAGAAATTCTGGTCGAGGTGTTATCTTTTGTGTTAATTGGGACATGGAGCGGTGTATTACTTTCTGTTTGATCAAGTATATAATTATCTTTCTTCTGCCCAGATAAATCAGAGATAAAAATAAATACACCTAAGATAACGACCAGACCAAGTAATGTGATTACGGATCGCGCATGTGGTTTGTAATTAGGCACTATTGGTTCGGGTGTCGTTATATCATTTTTTTCGAAATACCTCATGATCACACCGGCGATAAGGGTTATGATCGATACACAATATATAATCATTACATACAAGCCGTTATTTTTGGGTAGGAAAGAGAAAAATAAACCAAATATAGATATATGACCAGATCCAAAAACAGATACGAGGCTAACGAGCATATTTAATGTTACAAAGACAGTAACAATACCGCCCATTATTGCGGAAACTATGAGCATTTTATTTATGAGTCTCGGGGACGAGCCTATTCTATAAAAATATATTCCCGGAATTATGAAAATCGTGAGGATAATAGACAATGATGGAATACTAAATATAGCAGCCAGTGGCATGTAGTACCGCGCTACGTACAAATTAATTGCAGGATTTATTATACTGAAACAAATTAAAAAGATACCATATATTTTTATATGATTGTTTTTCATATTTTTATTAATTCATGATTTGTATTTGAAACATCAAAAACCTGTAGGATATCTGTCGCATGACCAAGTAGATAAGCATAACCACCTGATATAAGAATCTGCATCGGGTAATTATCCATAGTATCGATGGCGTTTACGGATACAGGCTTTACAGGATCGGTAATATCAAAAATCTGTATCGCATTGACACTATAATTTGCGGTATACAAATAATTCCCGGAAACATAGAGCGACACTGGACGATATAAGGTAGCGACAGAGTTGATTAGTATGGGTTCTGACGGATTGGAAAGATCGAAAATCTGCAAAGTCTTTGAGGCGGCATTCGTAACATATAAATATTTTCCGGAAACAAAATTAGAAAGTGGCTCCCGTCCAGTTTTGGTCGTACTACTGAGTAAAGGTCTGGCCGGATTTGATATGTTAAAAGTTTGTAAGGTATTAGAATTATGATTTGTGATATAAATATAATCTCCGGAAATTACTGCTGAACTTGGAGAATTATCAGTGTCGATAGAATTAATTGGCACCAATCTTGAAGGATTCGATGCATCAAAAATTTCTAGAGTATCGGAGTCACCGATTTCATAGACATGATTGCCGTCAACAATAAGAGTGTCGGTCATCCCATGGCTCTGCTGTTTAGTTTTAACTGAGCTAACGAGATGGGTTTTGGTTATTATTGAGACATCAAATATCTGAATCAACCTATCACTAGCTACATAGGCATAATTACCAGAGAGAGCAACGGCTGTCGGATCCAATCCTGTGCTGACGGAAGCAACTAGCTTTGGTCTTGAAGGATCAGAAACGTTAAAAATCTGAAGGAATGATGTGGGGGCATTTTCATATGGTGAGCCGGAGACTATGTATAAAACATTATTTTCAGACAAAGCAAAAGCATTTGAATGTTTGGCTGTAGATATGCTACTTATAAGAATCGGGCGAGATATATCTTGCGGTAATTCACAATCCGTTTTTTGAGCGAGCTGCTTTAATGACACAACTCCTGTGGTTCTATCGCCATTGGCAAATATCCATGTTGGGGCTATTTTTTCGATAGAGCTAGTGTCTATATTGTTATCCCTACAGATCTGAGTTTCATCAAGTATAGTATTGGGGATACCGCATTCAAAATAAGGCACTTTGATTGCCGCTGTACCAAAATAAGCTTTTTGTTTTTGGCATTTAGAATCCCAGGAATGGCAAAATAATTGAGCACCTTTGTCTTTCAGACATTGTGCAAAATTATCTAGGGATGTAAAAGCATCAGACTTGATCGTTGTATTCGATGCTCCCATTCCAGAAAAAATAAAGAAGAAAATCGCTGCCAGAAGCATTGCAAATAAAATTATATAAATGAAAATCGTGGATTTTTTCCTTGAAACCAAAATTGGTTCGCCTATACCAATATTTTCTGTTATTTTATTGGCATTTTCTTGTTGTTCCACAAATATATTCTATCATGTTTATTAACCCACCGTAATAGCTACGTCATCTATTGTGCGCCCTAAGAGATTCGGTCCTTACATGACCTGTACAGGTCTCTTATTTCTTCGGACTACGTCCTCAGAAATAGATTCGACCTTTTCGAATCTCTTGCGCGAGCCAAGCAGTTGGCTCGCTAGGGCACACCTCACTCACTTCGTTCGGTGCGCCCTAAGAGATTCGAACTCCTGACCTTCCCCGTGTAAAGGGGTCGCTCTACCAACTGAGCTAAGGGCGCATACTCGATCATTTTGCGTTCCTATCTAGATTAGCGTATATTCAACATATGAGCAACAAAAAGATCACCATTCTCTATGAGGATGCCAATTGTCTGGTTATAAACAAACCGGCAGGGCTCATGGTCCATTCGGACGGCAAGAATAAAGGACCATTTTTGGCAGATTGGGTGCTCGAAAATTATCCAAAGACAAAGAACGTCGGCGACCCGATGAATGATGGTGAAGGCAATCCACTCAATCGCGCAGGCATCGTCCACCGCCTCGATAGGGAAACTTCAGGAGCGATCGTGGTCGCAAAGACCAAGGCTGGTCACGCGAGCTTGAAACAGCAGTTCAAAGACCGCCTCGTGGCGAAAAAATACTTGGCATTCGTTTGGGGTGAGATGAAAGAAGAGTTCGGTACGATCGATAGACCGATCGGCAGGAGCTCGAGCGATTTCCGCAAATGGTCGGCATATCCAACGGCGAGAGGGGATATTAGGGAGGCGCAGACTTATTGGACGAGGATCGCAAATGTAAAATGCAAGATTCAAAATGGAAAGTTGAGGGATCAGACGGTTCGCAGATTGGACAAGAATTCAGACGAAGAGGGAGTTACAGAGAATTTCTCACTCGTTGAAGTGCAACCGAAGACAGGCAGAACGCACCAGATCCGTGTGCATTTTAGTGCCGTAAATCATCCAGTCGTAGGGGACAGCCTATACGCTCCAAAGATGCCTATGGCGCTCGGGTTCGAGAGATTGGCACTACATTCGCACTCGATCGAATTCGTCGATCTTAAAGGCAAGAAAGTCACAGTCTTGGCACCATTGCCTACTGATTTTAAGAAAGCGATCAAAAAATTTGATTTAAAGCTATCATTGTGATAATGTACACACCACTATGGCTACCAAGGTAATCACCCCCGTAAACATCGAAGACCGCAAGAAACTAGACATCCGTTCTGGTGACTTGGTCCGCGTGTGGCAGAAGATCGAGGAAGATAAGGGAAAATTTCGCCTCCAGGCTTTCGAGGGTCTAGTTTTGGCGACCAAACATGGTAGTGAAGCCGGAGCCACATTCACAGTGCGCAAAGTTATCGATGGTGTCGGTGTTGAGCGTATCTTTCCACTATTCTCACCTATGATCGATGAGATCGAAACAGTCCGTCGATCCAAAGTCCGTCGCGCCAAGCTCTACTTCATTCGCCGTAAGGCCGCCAAAGAGATTCGTCATCAGATGCGTCGTATCATGGCCCAAAAGGATGCTAAAGAGGAGGTTGTTACAGGAGGGACTCCCGTCGCAACTCCTGTCGCCGAGGCTATCAAGGAAACGACAGAAAAGGAGACAAAGAAATAGTAGATCCGTAAATAGATCGGTAGACTGCGATGAGCGGCTTGTTTTTTTGGATTACATTTAAGTGGTAATAATCGTATCAAAATGATATGATTATTAACATAAAATGATACGATTATGGAAAATATCCCTCAACCACACTTATTAATTTTGAAGATTTTTCTCGAAAGAGGGAAGATGTCGTCCTCAGAAGTACATGAAAAACTGCGCTCAAGCGGGGGCGACGTTTCATTGATCACCGTAAAACGAGAGTTGTCACTCATGAAGAATTCCGGTCTAATCGTTTCTAGTGGTGCGGGCCGATCTGTAAAATACAACATCACTACATTCGGAAGAATAAATATCTCAATTGATGCTCATGTATATAATCAGACCGAACCTGATACGCGATACGGCCTCAAGGATTACAATTTCGAACTATTCGACTCTATTCATGTTCCCTTGCTCTCTGTCAAAGAATTAGCTGAAATGGAACATCTCACTTTACAATATAGAAAGCGTGTGGAGGGCATCTCCGGTGCACTAAAAGAAAAAGAACTCGAGCGATTCATCATTGAACTATCATGGAAATCCTCAAAGATCGAGGGTAACACATATACATTACTCGACACAGAGAAGCTCATCCTCGAGGGCAAAGAAGCGTCAGGACATGACAGAAAGGAAGCGCAAATGATCTTGAATCACAAGGACGCTTTCAAATTCATTAGATCAAATTCCAATGATTTCAGAGAGTTGACTCTGCCGAAAGTTGAAGAAATCCATAAAATTCTAGTTAAAGATATGGATGTGAATTTCGGACTCCGCTCTAGTCCTGTGGGCGTAACGGGATCGATATATCGACCACTTGACAATGTGTACCAGATCCGCGAAGCGATGGGCAAGCTTTCAAAGGCAGTATCCAGACTCGAATCGAGCTATGAAAAATCCTTGCTTACCACTCTCGGATTGAGTTATATACAACCTTTCGAGGATGGCAACAAGCGGACATCACGTTTGATGGCAAACGCGGTATTACTGGCCTACGATCGTGCTCCTTTGTCATATAGAAGCGTAAATGAAGATGATTATCGCGAAGCAGTCCTCGTCTTTTATGAATTGAATTCAATGGCACCATTCAAACAGATATTTATCGATCAATACAGATTCGCAGCCAATAATTATCTCATTGGTAACTGATAGTAGGGGCTACGTATAGAAAATAACAAAAATTGAGTTGTTCATGTCTTGTGCTATATTGAACATGTGAAGAAACACAGATCAAAGAAGACTGCGGTAAAAACCACCATAATTGGCCATATTTCTACGACTATGAAAGGCGCGGGCTATGTTGACGATGTAGATCCAAAGAAGGAATCTGTGTATATAGAGCCTGGACTGCTGAATACAGCCCTGAATGATGACAAGGTAGAGGTTTTGGTCACTGAAAGCCGTGTGAGAGGCAAGTTAGAAAGAAATGGCGCGGTCATCCGAGTTATCGAGAGAGCTAAGGAATCGTTCGTTGGCACTGTTCAGATTGAGAAGAACGGCCAGTGTGTTGTCATTCCTGATGATAGAAAAATGTACGTGAACATCTCTATTCTGGCGCAATATTCGCAGGATATCAAAGGATTGAAAAACGATCAAAAAGTATTTGTGAAATTGTCTGCTTGGGCAGATCCGAAAAGATTGCCAACAGGCGAAATCGTAAGGATCCTGGGAGATAAGGGTAATAATAACGTTGAGATGGAATCCATCGCTCTGGAAAGAGGATTTGAAGTGGGATTTCCGAATGATGTTGAGAGCGAAGCCAGAGAGATCGGTCAGAACAAAGCTATCTCGGCTGGAGAGATCGCCAGGCGTCAAGATCTCCGAGGTACACCGACATTCACGATAGACCCGTTTGATGCCAAGGACTTCGATGATGCGATCTCTATAAGGAAGATTTCTGGTGGATTGTTTGAGATAGGTGTTCATATAGCTGACGTTTCTCACTATGTTCGAGAAGGTACGGCTCTAAACAGAGAAGCATTGAAGCGCGGCTGTTCCGTGTATCTGGTAGATAGGACGATACCGATGCTCCCAGAAGTCCTCTCGAATGATGTCTGTAGCTTGAATCCTCATGAGGACAAGCTTTCTTTTTCAGCTATCTTTGTCATGGACAGTAACGCGCATGTCCAGTCACGATGGTTTGGAAGGACTGTGATGAATTCAACTCACCGATTTACTTATGAGACTGCACAGGCAGCGATAGAAGGGGATGCCTCGCTAGTCCAAAAGTATTCGG
This sequence comes from bacterium, assembly GCA_025355565.1. Lineage (GTDB taxonomy): Bacteria > Patescibacteriota > Minisyncoccia > Phycocordibacterales > PALSA-1337 > C7867-002. The sequence goes on along the minus strand of JANXZK010000002.1, from coordinate 67,037 downwards.
ATGGCATCCAGACAGTTGCTTCGGCCGAGGCTGGAATGCAATATTGTGATGCTTTGGTCGAGCTCAATCGGCTGGCGAAGATCCTAAAGAAGAACAAATATTCCGGCGGAGCCATCGAGTTCGAACAGGATGAGATCAAATTCCGTCTTGATGGCGCCGGTATACCCATCGGTGTTTACAAAACTCCGCATCTCGAGACTCACAAGCTGGTAGAGGAGTTCATGTTGCTCGCTAACCGTGAAGTGGCGAAATATATTTTTGACTCCATAAAGAAGAAGGGCAAGCGTGATACCGGAGCCATATACCGCATCCACGATGTTCCCGACAAGGACAAGATCATGAACCTCGTCACTTTTGTCAAGGCTCTGGGTTATACATTGAAATCAGAAGATGGTGTGGTCACGGGGAAGAGCCTGAATGATCTCTTGGATCAGATCGAGGACACTCCACACGAGTCACTCATCAGGACGGCAACGGTGAGGTCGATGCAGAAGGCTGTGTATTCTACGAAGAACATCGGCCATTTTGGGCTGGCGTTCGATTTCTATACACATTTTACTTCACCTATCCGACGCTATCCTGACCTCCTGGTGCATCGAGTCCTCTCCAAGCATTTGAATAACGAAGCTTTCGGAGACCGTGATATCGTGACTTTCCAAAATATCGCCGAGAGTTCAACTTCGAGAGAGATATCCGCTGCCGAGGCTGAGCGAGCGTCAAAGAAATTGAAGCAGGTCGAGTACATGAGTACGCGCGTAGGACAGACTTTCAATGGCACGATAACTGGTGTGGCGAAATGGGGGATATATGTTGCCGAAGATGAGTCGATGTCTGAGGGCATGATCCATATATCTGGTCTGGGAGAGGATTATTTCACTTTTGATGAGAAGACTTATTCTATCGTTGGCGGTAAGTCTGACAAGAAATTTACTCTCGGCGACAGAGTCGTCTTTAGAGTAAAGAGCGCTGATATAGATAGCAGGATGTTGGATTTTGAGTTGGGGTAGGGGATTCGGGAAGTATTTTGAATGATATCGAGTTTTCGTGGCTTTATATGGGCGTAACCTTGCTAGGGTAGCAAGGGGAATCGAACTTTGTAGATGCGTGCTTGCACAATTGGGTAATATTGGGTAATATTGGGTAAAGTTAATAATTAACCAATATTTATGGAAGAAAATCGCTTTAATAAGAGGATTAGGATCACACCGGAGATACTCTCAAAGATAGCCAAACTCGATGAATTCAAAGGTCTTTGGAAGGGTAGCATCAATCTGAATCCGCAAATTCTAAAAAGATTGCGCTCAACTGTCATTATCACTTCGACGGGTGCCTCGACGCGTATTGAAGGTGCTCAGATGACTGACGAGGAGATTGCCAGGTTTTTGCGTGGTCTAAAATCCAATCCTCCCAGGAATAGAGATGAGCAGGAAGTAGCTGGGTACGCTGACCTTATCGGCAGAATCTTTGATAACTACAAAGATCTCAAATTGACGGAAAATAACGTCCTGCATTTTCACAGTATCTTGCTGAACTATTCCGCCAAGGATCAGTCACACAAAGGAAAATATAAAGCTGGTGAGAATGCGGTCGAGGCAGTCAATGAAAAAGGAGAGCGAGTAATCGTCTTCCGTGCCACTCCGCCGTATCTAGTGAAATCTGAGATGGAAGCCGCTATTGGCTGGGCTTCGAAGGAGTTCGAAAAGAAGGAACTTCATCCAATTCTCGTCGTGGCTAACTTTATTTTCGAATTTCTGGCCATACATCCATTCAGTGATGGAAATGGGCGTCTTTCGCGTGCACTCACAAATCTTCTCATGCTTCGGTCCGATTACGCCTATACTCCTTATGTCTCATTGGATGAAATCATCGAGGATACGAAAGCTGAATACTATATGGCTTTGCACAAGACGCAGAATGATCACAAGACTGACCATGAGGATGTTTCTCATTGGGTTAACTATCTACTCGATTCACTGATCACTCACGCGAATAAAGCTAGGAAGCTTATGGAGGGTGAACAACCGGAGAAGCTGCTCGCAGAAAGTCAGGAGAAAATCCTTGGTCTCTTTAAGGCTGATGAGTCCTTGAGCATCTCTGATCTCGATGAAAAAGTGAAAGACTTGGGCCGGGAAGGTATAAAGAAAAATCTAGCGCGCCTTGTCGAGTTGCGCTTGCTTGAGCTGATCGGCCAAGGCAGGGGAGCGAGATATCGAAAGATTTTATAGTCTACATGAGGAATGGCAAGTCTATAGAGCCTATGACCATCATCGATCCTAACCCGACGAGTGACCAGAAGAGAAAAGCATAGTACAATTCATCTTATGAATAGATCAAAAGGTAAGAGGGCAAACACTCATCGAGAGCAACTTTTTGAGGATTTGGTTTACGTATTGATGAGCGTGATCATAGCCTACCTCGCCGTCAGGATAGGTATCGTGAATGGTGTGGTCGGCATGCTCGATGGCTATGCGGTGCTCGGTATATTTGTTTCTGGAATGTTCTTTACTTCGATATTCACGACAGCACCGGCGATCGTACTTCTCGGTGGATTTGCGCAGCAAAACAGTCTCTTCGCGGTGATCATGATCGGGGCAGTCGGCGCAGCGATAGGGGACTATTTCATCTTTCGCTTCATGCGAGATAGAGTCGCTGATGATGTGGAGTATGTCGTACACGCCACTCATGAAGAGCGACTATTTTCCGTCTTTCACAAGAGGATATTCCGTTGGTTCGTACCATTTATCGGAGCGCTCGTTATCGCCTCGCCTTTTCCGGATGAAATCGGTATAGCGATGTTGGGTCTATCCAAGACAAAGAGCCGCAATTTCTTTTTTATTTCTCTGCTCTGCAATGCGGTCGGCATAGCGATCATCGGGCTAGTCGCTGGAAATGTGACATTATGATCATTCATCTGGACTGATCACGTTGCAGTCTACTAATAATTATCCGATATGACACATAATGATTCAGCAAGATGTAAGAGTAAAGCTGGCATCAGCTTTTCAAAAAAAAGTATTTCAATCATCCTTTTGGGAATTATCATTGTGGCTACGGGAATATTTGATCTGGTATATCATGGAGTAGTGACAACGCGGCCGATCGCTGTCCCAGCATTTATTTTTGCCAGAGAGATCACTCACGGTGACACCAGTAAGAAACAGGTCATCTTCACCTTTGATGGCGGCTCTGGGCTCCAATCTGGTAAAAAGATCTTAGAAGTCCTCGCCAATCATCATGTAAAGGGAACTTTTTTCTTGACGGGGAAATTTGTAGAGAAAAACGCTGATTTTGTCAGGGAGATAGTGTCTGGAGGACATGAGATCTTCAATCATACTTACGATCATCTACATCTGCCAACTCTGACGGATGGGGAAATAGTTGCGGAATTAGATAAAATGGATCGAATATTTACCAGGATCGTATCATCGACGAGCCGGTCTATGAGTGCGTCAGTAGCGGATGCGACAGCTGTATCGGTCTCTTCGAAGCCATTTTTTCGAGCACCATACGGTGATCGGGATGAACGAGTGGCCGACATCGCATTCAAAGCCGGATATCATGGTGTTTATTGGACTGTCGATGCGCGTGATTGGGAAGAGTCGACTGGTATTACTGCCGCTAATGTTACTCATAGGATCGTTTCAAGTCTCGCGCCGGGTGATATATATCTCATGCATATCGGAGATAATATAACAGGTGAAATCTTGGACGATGTTTTTACTACTATAGAAAAGAGGGGGTACAAACTCGTTTCGTTGACGCAGGGTATTTAGACATATATACTGAGTCTCTATGAATACAAGGAGAATCATATTCTGGGCCAGTTTTATCATCATTTTGGCCATCATCGTTTGGGGGCTCATCGCTTCTATGAGCAAGGTGCCAGGACCCTCGAGCAAAGTCGGTGTTCCTGCTCCCGTTACGACTGCTGATCACATTTTAGGAAGATTTGACGCGCCGATAACACTCATCGAATACGGGGATTTCCAATGTCCAGCATGTTCAACATACTATTATTATGTTGAAAAACTTTACAGAGAAGCATCTTCATCATTGCGCGTAGTTTTCCGACATTTTCCATTGTCTCAGCACGGAAACGCTGTCCCGGCGGCACAGGCCTCCGAAGCGGCGGCAATGCAGGGAAAATTCTGGGAAATGTATAGTGAATTATATTCAAATCAAAGTGACTGGTCAGAAAAGCCGACCCCGGAGGCGGTATCGATATTCGCAGGATATGCCACGAAGCTCGGTTTGGATTTGGTTAAATTCAAAAATGACGAAGTTTCGAGCACAACTCTCGCAAAGATAAGTTCACAGCAAGAAGAAGGTGTTTCAGTTGGTATCGACCATACTCCAACTTTCTTCTTGAATGGGAGAGAGATAACCCCGAACAATTATGCAGAATTTAAAACACTTATTGACACGGCCGCTACAACGACTGCCCAGTAGCTTGATTATCGCTATCTTTGTGGTAGCGCTTATCGGCTTTGTTGACGCGACATATCTGTCTGTTGAGCATTTCAGGGGTGTGATACCGCCATGTTCCATCACTGGTGGTTGTGAGAAAGTTCTGACTAGCTCATACGCTGTCGTCCTAAGCATTCCTGTTTCACTTGCCGGATCGGTCTACTATCTATTGATCGCGATCGGTAGCCTGATATATCTGGAGTCCAAGCATATCTCCAAGCTGGAAAAGCATAACTCTGAAATCTTGCGTTTGAGTTTGTTCCTCACCGTACCAGGATTCTTGGCGTCGGTTTGGTTCACCGCTTTACAGATATTCGTTATTCATTCATATTGTGCGTATTGTTTAGGATCGGCAATCATCACGACAGTCTTGTTTATTTTGACGTTGGTGGTGTTTAGGCGATTCGGCGCTGTAAAAGAAGAGATCGGGTATTAGAGCCCTGGAATAATAGTAAAGAGACGAGATAATATATGTATTTATGACCGATTCAATAAAAACATCGAACATCCTAATAACCGAATCTTCCAAAGATTATGCTCTTCTCGACTCCGGAGAAGGAGAGAAGCTGGAGAGATTTGGCAGTATCGTGCTCTCTAGACCAGATCCTCAGGCTTTGTGGCATAAAAAGCTGAGTGAAGAGAAATGGAAGAAGGCAGATGGATGTTTCGCTCGTGACGGCAATGACGGCAAGTGGCTGATGAAAAATGGCAAGCTGGATAAGTGGTCTATAGAATTTGGTGGCCTCAAGATGTGGGTCAAACCATCGGCGTTCAAACATGTCGGCATATTTCCTGAGCAAGCAGCGAATTGGGAGTGGTTGAAAGCGCAAATCGAAAATTCTCTAAAGCCTAAGGAAATGAAGATCCTTAATCTATTTGGTTACACCGGCGGCGCAACTCTCGCTTGTGCGCGAGCCGGAGCGAACGTGGTGCATGTAGATAGTTCAAAGACAGCGATGACTGGTGCTCGAGAAAATGCGGAGCTTTCCGGTCTCAAAGACAAACCTGTGCGCTGGATACTGGATGACGCAAGGGAGTTTGTCCGACGCGAAGTGAAACGTGGCAACAAATACGATGGCATCATCATGGATCCGCCAGCCTTTGGACACGGCACAGACAATGAGCTCTGGAAGATCGAGGAACATTTCTTGCCACTCGTCGACCAATGTGTAGAACTATTGACTCCGAAACCGCTCCTCTTTTTGATCAATGGATACTCTGCTGGCTACTCAGCCACGGCGTACGAAAATAATCTGTTGCCGCTCGTCGCGAAATTCGGTGGAATGATAGAGATAGGGGAGTTGGCGATAGGAGAAACAGTAAACAGTAAACAGCAGACAGTAAACAGACTCTTGCCGGCGGGAATATTTGCCAGGTGGAAAGCAAGATAGGATTGTGTTCAAGCTAGGGAACATAATTGACAATGGATTTACCAATATATGCTATGCTGACTCCACTATGGGATCAACCATCATTGATGGCCGAAAAACTCGCGAAGCGCACGTACTAGAGCTCGTCGCTCGGATAAAGCAGCTTTCTTTTACACCGAAGTTGGCCATCATCCAGGTTGGGAATAGGGCAGATTCGACTTCATATATCCGTGCGAAGAAACTATTCGCCGCAAGGATCGGCGTAAATGTCAGCCACGAACAATTCGCGGAGACGATCTCGCAAGACGAATTGTTGCGATCTATTAAAAAGCTAAATGAGTCGGAGGACGTCCAAGGTATCATCGTGCAGCTCCCATTGCCCGGTCATATCGAGCGCGACGCAGTCATTGGTTCTATTGATCCCAGTAAAGATGTGGATGCGTTGACCCCAACTAATGTGGATAAGTGGATGGAAGGAAAGGGGATAATGCCGGCAACAGCACGCGGTGTCCGAGAATTGTTGGCTTTTTACAAGGTTGATCTCATGGGGAAAAATGTGACTGTAGTTGGCCGTTCGGACCTCGTCGGCAAACCGATCGCTGTCATGTGTCGGAACGAAGGCGCGACCGTTACCGTGTGTCATAGCAAGACAGTTGACCTGGTGGCAGGAACGAAAACCGCTGACATTCTCATCGTCGCCGTCGGTAAACCTGGGCTCATCAAGGTAGACCATGTGAAGAATGGCGCGGTGGTCATCGATGTGGGCATTTCCAGAATAGGCGAAGAACAACTCGCTGGTGATGTTGATTTTGGGCCAGTTTCTCTCACTGTGTCAGCGATCTCTCCTGTACCTGGTGGTGTTGGCGCTATGACCGTATTGGCCATTTTCGAAAATTTGGTTGATTTGTGCGCGAAAAAACTGTAAGATTTGGGTGTTATGGACGTCGTCAGGAGAGCCTAGTCTATGAAAGATATAGTAAATTATAAATAATTAATCATAAATATAAAACCATGAATGCCCCACAAAATTTTTGGAAAGTTGGTATCGGTGCATTGGTATTATTGGCGATCTTTCTCTTTGTCGTATCGATCAAGGAGCTCAGGTCTATCGGTTATGTCGGCAAGAGCGATCAGGTCGTAAATACGATCACCGTCGAAGGTACCGGTGACGCGGTGGCGATACCAGATGTCGCGACTTTTTCTTTCACAGTTACAAAAACAGCGAGCTCGGTAGTCGATGCGCAGAAGCAGGCAACAAACCAATCTAACGCGGCCATAAAGGTTGTTCGTGATGGGGGAGTAGCTGATAAGGATATCCAGACGACTTCATATAATATCAATCCTCATTATGAATTTCAGACTGGTGTATGCAGTTCGACTGGTGTCTGTCGACCGAGCAAGTCAGTCTTGACTGGCTATGATGTCAGCCAGAGCACACAGGTCAAAGTTCGTGATCTCAGCAAAGCTGGCGCCTTGTTTGCTTCTATCGGTTCCCTCGGGGTTGAGAATGTGAACGGATTGACCTTCTCTGTTGACAAGCTGGACGCGGTCCAAGCACAGGCTCGCGGTGTCGCTATTGCAAAAGCCCAAGATAAGGCAAAGGAATTAGCCGGTCAGCTCGGCGTAAGCCTCGTTCGCGTTATCAGTTTCTCTGAAAATGGAAATAGTCCGAGACCGGTGATGTTCGGCATGGGTGTTGCAGACAAGATGATGACTTCACAAGCCCTTGCCGCACCGGAAGTATCTGTCGGTGAGCAGAAGGTGACCAGTAGTGTCAGTGTCACTTACGAGATAAATTAACGTCTTTATCGTTCTACAAAGAGCGCTCGGTCGTTCGAGGGTGAGGTGCGAGAGATTACATAATGCGCATCTACAATGCGCATCTATTGACTTTGCGGGGCAATGGGTGTACTATGCACCTGTTGTCCCCAGGCGGGGTTTTTTAATAAAAAAATATGTCTAGACTCACAAATTATATCAAAGATACGCGCGCCGAGATGGTCCATGTCAACTGGCCAACTCGACAGCAAACCATGCGTTTTACTACATTGGTCATCGTTGTGTCTGTGCTCACTGCCGCGATATTGGGCTTGTCGGATTTCGTATTTTCGAGACTGCTCACACTTTTGTTCTAACAGCCGCTCTCATTTTTCACTTTAAATTTTTGATTTTACATTTACTATGACCAAACAACACATAACAGGTGAGAGGAATTGGTACGCGATACACACATACGCGGGCTATGAAAACGCAGTCGCACGCAATCTGAAACAACGCATAGAGTCATTGGCTATGGAGGACAAGATATTCAACGTCATCGTTCCTACCGAGAAGAAGATCAAGGTCAAGAATGGCAAGAGAGTCGAGGAGGATGAGAAGATATATCCAGGATACGTGTTAGTGGAGATGGTCGTCACTGATGATTCCTGGTATGTCGTGCGAAACACTCCTCGCGTTACAGGCTTTGTTGGCGCGGGAGTCTCGCCGGTTCCATTGGAGGCCAAGGAAGTCGAGACGTTGTTTGCTCGCATGCAAAAGGGCGACATGGAGCATGCTATCGACTTGGTCACAGGCGATCTCGTCAAAGTCGCTGATGGACCATTCAAGGACTTTGAAGGCAAGGTTGCAGAGGTTGATACACAGAGAGGTAAGATCAAAGTCCTGGTCTCGATGTTTGGTCGCGAAACACCGGTAGAGCTTGACTTCTTGCAAGTAAAAAAGGTATAAGTTACATTATCATTTTTCATTTTAATTTTTCAATCTTACATTACCACCATGGCAAAGAAAATCATCAAAACAGTAAAGGTTATCGCTCCAGCAGGTAAGGCTACTCCTGCGCCTCCCTTGGGACCTACGCTCGGACAGGCTGGTGTCAATATCGGTGACTTTACAAAGAAGTTCAATGCCGCCACGCAGAGTATGATAGGTGACATGATCCCTGTTGTTATCACCGTTTATGAAGATCGCACCTATGATTTCAAGCTCAAGTCTCCTCCAGCATCGAGCCTCATATTGAAGGCTTTGAAGCAAGAGAAGGGTTCGGGTAAACCTAACACAAAGAAGATCGGCACTATCACCAAAGCACAAGCTCGTGAGATCGCTGAGAGGAAGATGGCTGACTTGAATGCCAATACTGTTGACCAAGCGGTAAAGATCATCGCTGGAACAGCGAGGTCTATGGGAGTGGACGTAAAATGATTCGCGGTCGATCTATCTATGAACAGGTCTGAAGGATCACAAAATTGGGGTATGGCGCCCTTTTTTTGTTCATGGTAGTCTGACGGCAGAATTGAAAACTTATGAGCTCAATCAATATCTATATGGCACATGCGCTTTCGGAAGCGCCTGTCGAGTTTCGTCAACGCATGTTCTTATTACGTGACAAGTTGAACGGTCTAGAGAATACGGTCGTCTTGCCGTTCGCTTGGGATCCCGTTAAAGGTCCCGCACCCGAGAACTGCGACGTTTATATGCATGATGTGGTGCGTGTCGGAACTGCCGACCTCATGGTGATGGTATGTGAGTACCCATCTACCGGTATGGGTGGTGAGTTCGAACGACGTGTCGGACTGAGAACGCCGCTATTGGTATTCACGCCGCGAGGTAAGCGCGTGAGTCGATTCGTGTCCGACGGCATCAAACAAGTGAGGAAGAGCTACTGTGACGAGCATGATCCGAATAGCATGTTCGAATGGCCGGACGCTTTCGAGTATGGTACTGACGACGAAATATTTCGTATTATTTCAGGATGGGTCAAGGGTCACTTGCCATCATTTCCGCACTTACCCGCAGTTGTGGCGAGATAGTGAATGACGCAAAGGTGGAGAATTCGGTGGGCTGTTTATTCGGCCCACTATTTTTATTAGATAGAAAAACGGTTACGTTAGATCATGACGGTAGATCTGTCGGCATGGAAATCCGCGGTGACCTGCTATCTGATCACATCGTATGTTAGTAACAATGTTCCCGTTTCGGTCTTCACGCATTCCTGCATTTCTAGTTTGTAGTCCATATCTTCTTTGAATAATCTCATACCATCGCCAAATACTACCGGCTCGATGGTGAGATAGAGCTTGTTTACGAGACCAGCTTTCATGAACATCGTATATATCTGTGATCCGCCGCAGATAGCAACTTCTTTGAATCCTCGCGCCGCTAGATCAGCCAATAATTCGGTAGGAGATTTGGTCGTTGTTTCCATCCCGGGAATGTGTGGAAGTGGAGTAGGGGAGTAGACGATGTTTAGGCGGTTTTTCAAAGGCTTACCACCGAGTGTTGTCCAAGTATTCTGACCCATGACAACGACGCCGGCTCTCGTGGTGAGCTCGATGAATCTCTTCTTGTCCCCTTTACTAGTCCACATTGCGGCATGTGTGGAATGTTTACCGATGTAGCCATCAGCAGTGAGGCAGGCGATGATGAAACAAGTCATATTTTGTACTTTTCTTTAAGTGCTTTTATATCGCCACTCGATATGAGTTCGGTCTCATCTCTCTTTTCCATCATCACGCCTTCGATGATGTCTTTCTGATGATATTTGCTGGGTCTCGGCGCAACTGGGTTGGCTAATTCTTCGAATACCACTTGGCATAGACGTTCGCCAGGGAAGAGTCTGATCGCTTGAGAACGGGTATTATTCCTGATCGGTAGCACTAGTTGGCCGTCGTAACCGGCATCGATGATGCCTGTCAAGTCCAAGGACATTCCTTTTCTGTTTGTCGAAGATCTAGGGTAAAGAACACCCATCAGGTTATTGGGCACCTTCACTGATTCTAAGGTGGAGACGAGGATGTATTCCTGTGGCAATAATTCGAAATATTGTCCTTGCTCGAGTTCGATCACGTCGAAATACTCGTGATTTCTCTTGTCAAAATGAGTGATGTCCAACGATTCACGACCACGCGGCGTCATGTGCCACATCTTTGGAAGCATGAAAGTGTATCCGAGTCGGAGATCAACAGAGTGTTCTTGTAGTTGAAATAAGTCTAGGCCTGGTTTGAATACGAGTGCACCAGACTTTACGAGTTCGACGATCTGTTTTTTGGTGATGATGGACATGATAGTTAATGTAATATTGAAATTTCAAAATGAAAAATAAAAAACATCACGATTGATAATGATTTACAAAATGAGTTTAAGCCCTTTGATCGGTTCCATAGGATTATACTGCTTTATGAGATTTTCTACTATCGCATCTAGTAGTTTCGAATCTTTTTTCTCAGCTCTGTCAAATGAATTATCTGGTAATGCAAGCTTGATAGTCGGGTGATCATTTGTACGCTTTATGATCTCGTTTGCGCCATCATAGTGAGTATCGTATATGTGCGCGTTGGATATGGAATGAGAATATATACCAGGTTTGACACCGAGCTTTTGCGCCAACATGCATTGCAATAGGGCAAAGCCAGCGACGTCGAATGGCAATCCGAGCATGATGTCATTTGAACGGATGATGTTGTGCAGGTGGAGACGACCAGCGACGATGTTTACGGTAAATGTGTAAGGGCAGGGCACATTTTTCTTCTTGACGGTCGATAAGCCATCTTGAGCAGGATCCCACGTCACCACTACAGCATGTCTGGAGCTCGGCTCGGCTTTCAACAGATCCACTAGTAAACCTATCTGATCTCTGCCGAAATGTTTGCGCCAACGATAACCATACGCAACCGTTACGACGTCGCCTGGATTGGTGAAGTCGTCCCATATGTGAGTGTAATCTCTGAGGAAGTCATCCGGCTTCCTAGAACCTGACAGAAACCATATCTGTTCGGCGACGAATGCTTTGATCGGATATTTGCGGAGTGTGAGCAACGGGAAGCCGTCCTTCTCTATGTCGAGACGAAAATGTGCTCCAACTACTGCTCTAGTTTCGTGACCCGTCCTCTCGCTGAACTCGACCATGCCGTCTGTCATTATCTCCCTCACTAGATTTTGATATACTTCATCGAACTTGGTCATGGTGCGTTTATTATATATAATTACGAGGATTGTTTATAGTATTTACAAAGATTGGAATGTAGTTTTTAATAGTCATCATAATTGGAATCAAGATCGAAACATGTTGTAGACGTTCTCTCAGAGCAACATATTTCGATCTCATAGATACAACCATGCAATATCCATATCTACCAGAAGGGAGGACGATAAACTATGTCTCCGTCGAAAATGTATTTATGAAGGAGGCGATGAGACTCCGAAATGAAGAATCAACTGACATGCAACATCCAACAGGCGCTGTTGTTGTTAAGGACGGTATGGTTATTGGTCGTGGTGCCAATCAGTCGGCACTACGGAACAAAAGACTGCTCGAATTTCATAGGACGAAGTTTTGCGTGCGTCGGTTTTTGAAAATCCCTTCAGGTCAGAAGTATTGGCTGTGTCCAGGCTGCGCGTCGTGTGAACAGCATGCTGAGTCGCGAGCATGTAAGGATGCGATAAAGAAGACCGAAAAAGGGAATGTTGTTGGGGCCGATCTGTATCTCTATGGTCATTGGTGGTGTTGCGAGCAGTGTTGGGATAATATGATAGCCGCAGGTATAGATAGGGTCTTCCTGGTCGAAGGGGCATTGGAGTTATTTGAGGCGAAGAGGTAGATGAGGTATTGGGGACATGCGGGAAATTATCAACAGGTTGTCACCATCTAATATTTTGAATAAATAAGAGAATTCTTGTATTGTAAATGTAGAAAGTAGTTGCAAAAAACAAATATGAAAAATATTCACAACAAACTGATCGTCGTTGAAGGTGGTGACGGTGCGGGCAAGGCCACGCAGGCGAAACTTTTGCTAGAAGCTCTGGAAAAACTGGGAGTGAAGACGACATATTTCGATTTTCCTCGTTATGAGGATTCATTCTTTGGTGCGTTGACAGGTCGGGCATTGAAAGGTGACTTTGGTGATTTTCGTCATATGTCTCCATATATGTCTTCGCTTCCATACATGCTCGATCGGGCGATGGCCAAGGTAGCTCTCTACGATGCCCTGAGAGATGGGGTCGTCATTTGCAATCGATACACATCGAGTAATACAGCTTTTCAGGCGACAAAATTCCGAGGTGCGGCGAGGAAACGATTCATCGAGTTTCTCGAGCATGCCGAATATGACGAGATCGGTCTGCCTCGTCCGGAGCTAGTCGTGTATCTCTATGTGCCGCCGAAATACTCGAAACAACTCGTAAAAAAGAAATCGAGCCGTGGATATCTCGGCAAGAAGAACGGCGCTCGCGATCAACATGAGAGGGATCAACGATTTCAGATCGATGTCGTCAAGACATATATAAGTCTCACCAAGGCGAGAAGAGATTGGAAACGCATCGACTGTTGTGACAAAAAAGGGAAGTTGATGTGCCCAGAAGTTATCCACAGTATGGTTATGGAGCTTGTGCATAACTCGCTTGCATAAATGATCAGGTAGGAGTAGTCTCATGACAGAGTAATGACAGAGCGGCGCTATCGCTATTTTACAGTTTTTACGGTGTTCATCTTTCCATCACGGTCGCCAGATGCGTGTGTCCGACGTCGTCGCCTTCTCTAGCCTTTCGGCTGGTGCGACGTCGGACAGCGCAGCTCTTTGTCTTTTTGTAGCATTTTCGCTTTTCCTTCCTCTGGTTCTCGGGGAAGGGAGCTACGCTGTTCGTGGCTCGGTTTACGAGGACTTTTCATAGTGGTGTGGTTCGGAGTTCATGGTTCGGTTCCCGTTGCGCATCGGGTGCAACGGGAACTTTTTTATTAATATCTTGCTAAGAAAGAATGCTCGGTCGTTCGGGGGTGAGGTGTAGGGGGCTATTCAACAATGAGATTTATCAATGAAATATGCTACGATATATCCATGAAAGATATACAAATAAAGAAACTGATCGGCGCAGAACAGAAACGTCAAAAAAAAGTTATAAACCTGATCGCTTCGGAGAATTATGTTTCCGATGATGTCTTGGACGCTCTCGGTTCTGAATTGACGAACAAGTACGCGGAGGGTTATCCCGGCAAGCGATATTACGGTGGCAACGAGATCGTTGACAAGATCGAAGAGCTCTGCAAAGAGAGGGCACTGAAGCTGTTTGGGCTCAACATGACTGACTGGCACGTGAACGTTCAAGCTCTCTCCGGTTCACCAGCGAATCTGGCAGTATATCTCGGGGTGTTAGGAGCGACGCATGTGAAGTCTGTGCCATCAGCGGACAAATCTGTCCCGCCGACAACGATCGCTGCTCCAAAGATCATGGGTATGTCTTTGGATCAAGGCGGTCACCTCACTCACGGTCAGAAAGTCACTGCTTCAGGAAAATTCTGGACGCAAGTTCCTTATGGTGTCGACAAGACGACGGAGGTTTTGGATTATGACCAATTGCGAGAAACGGCGGTCAGAGAGAAGCCAGCGATCATCGTCTGCGGTTACACTGCTTATCCGAGGATCATCGATTGGGTTCGGATGAGGGAAGTGGCTGATGCTGCAGGATCGATACTGATGGTTGATATGTCGCACATCGCCGGACTAGTCGCTGGCGGAGTGTATCCATCACCATTCCCATTTGCCGATATCGTTACGACAACAACGCACAAAACTCTCCGTGGTCCACGCGCGGCGCTCATTTTCGTAAAACGCGATACTCGTGAATTGGATAAAAAGATAGACAAGGCGGTTTTCCCAGGGCTTCAGGGAGGGCCACATATGAATCAGGTCGCGGCGGTTGCCGTGGCACTGAGAGAGGCTATTCAACCTAAATTTAAAAAATACGCAAGACAAGTTATAAAAAATGCCGCAACATTAGCTAACGAACTCATGAAGCGCGGCTGGAGGATTATTTCAAATGGGACAGATAGTCATCTCGTCCTTATTGACACGTGGCAAGGCGGGGTCAAGAATTCTCTCGGAGCGGGCGCTGTCTCCGGTAAAGATGCCAGTGAAAAGTTAGAGAAGGATGGCATCATCGTGAATAAAAATGCCATACCATTTGATACGAGACCGCCATTTGATCCGTCAGGTATCAGACTAGGAACTGCCGCTGAGACGACGCGGGGAAAGAAGGAGAGAGATTTCAAAAAGATCGCTGAGAAGATTGACAAAATTTTGAAGGAAGCATAAACTAATATTTGAATAGTTGTTTTGTTTTTCTGGTTGAAGGGAGGGTTGGAAACAGCAACCCTCTCATTATGCGTCACACATATCAATTCCGGTTAAAGAAGAAAGGACTTGCGAAGATGAAGCTCGAGAATCAACTATTGGTTCTTCTGACTCCTGCTTTTACGGGGACTGTTCTGTATTAACATTTGGTGTCGGTCCAATTCGGTCGGTTAGCACAGACAACACAGCTCGGTGTGCTAACCGGCTTTTTTATTGGTCGGAATCGACTTTGTCGCACTCTTTGCTCATCTCTGTTAGTATTGACCCATGAAACAACAACTCATTGACGCATTAGAGAAAGTGCTACTAAACCTCGGGATCGCGAAACCCGAAGCAAAGATCGATTACCCAGAGAACCCTGAGCACGGGGATTTTTCCACGAATGTGGCGATGGTTTATGCCAAGCAGTTAGAGATGTCCCCAAAACAATTGGCGGAAAAGTTCATTGAATTGCTCAAGAAGGGGAACGATGAGATGATCAGCCAATCAATATCTCACATTTCTGTCGCTGGCCCTGGATTTATCAATTTCAAATTGAAGGACGAAGTGTTCGCGAAAGAGATCATGAAAGTGGAGAATGGAGGAGGTGTCCAGCAGGGCGAAGCGGCGAAGCAGAGAAGTGGGAATGAAGGGGGAAAACAGGCAGGTCGGAAGACGGTTCTCATCGAATACACAGACCCGAATACGTTCAAAGCTTTTCATGTCGGTCACATCATGTCGAACACTATCGGGGAATCACTTTCACGATTGATCGAAAATTCGGGCGCATCTGTAGTGCGTATCTGTTACCCATCTGATATCGGCTTGCACATCGCAAAGTCCATCTGGGCGATGCAGCAACACTTGAGGGAAATCCCTTCCGAAGCGGCAGCCATCGATGAGAGGACAGCATTTTTGGGAAAGATGTATGTGGAAGGCACGAAGAAGTATGACGAGGATCCATTGGTAAAGAATGAGATAGATGAATTGAATCAAGCGATATATGACAGGTCTGATGACGCGGTGAATGATCTTTACGATAAAGGGAGACAATGGAGTCTCGACCACTTTGACATGCTGTACGAGTTGCTAGGTACGAAGTTTGATGAGCAGATCTTTGAAAGCGAGATGGCGCCAGTGGGGCTAAAGGTGGTGAAGGAAAATATTAAGGAGAAGGGAGGGGTTTTCGAAGAGAGCGATGGCGCGATCGTGTTCAAGGGTGAAGAATTTGGTCTGCATACACGGGTTTTCATCAATTCTCGTGGATTGCCGACATATGAGACGAAGGATGTCGGTCTGAATATGACGAAGTTCGAGAAATATCCGGATGCGTCGAGCTCGATCATCGTCACTGCTAACGAACAGAATGACTACTTCAAAGTCCTCGCCAAAGTTCTTTTAGAGATCGATGAAAAGAATGGAGCAAAGACTATGCATGTGGGCCATGGCATGATCAGGTTCAAAGAGGGCAAGATGTCTTCGAGGACAGGAAATGTCGTTACGGCCGATGCGCTCATGGGTGACATGGAGAAGATGGTCATGGAAAAGATCGCTGATAGGAAATTCGGCCCGGACGAGTCAGAGGAGATCGCCGAGATCATCGCTGTCGGTGCCATCAAGTATACTATTTTGCGACAGGCGATCGGTGGCAATGTTGTTTTTGATTCCGCCACATCTATTTCATTCGAAGGTGATTCCGGACCATATTTGCAATATTCTGCGGTGAGGGCGCAATCGATATTGGAAAAAGCGGGCGAGATTTCAAACAGCCATCAAATCTTTAAAGTCCTTCCATTCGCAACTTCTAAACTGCCAGAGAAAGTTGGACTACTCGAAAAGCTGGTCGTCCGTTTCGATGATGTCGCTCTACGCGCACAGACCGAATACGCACCACAAATAGTGGCGAATTACTTGATCGCGCTCGCAGGCGCTTTCAACGCCTTCTATGCCAACCAAACTATTGTCGATGAGAAAGATCCATTGTCTGCATACAGGGTGCAATTGACCAAAGTATTCTTGCGGGTGATGACTCAGGGGTTGTGGCTACTCGGGATAAAGGTGCCAAAGAGGATGTAGTTTTTTATTCCCAAATCCCTAAGAAGTGCTAGAATAGGCCTACAAATCATGGAAAAAATGAAAAAAAATCATGCTTATATAGATGCAGCAAATTTGCATAGAGGTGTAAAGCGTTTGCGATGGAGTATGGATTATAAGAGATTCAGAGTCTGGTTGAAGGAAAAATACCATGTAAGTAAGGCATATATATTCATAGGGCTTATCCCAAAGTACAAAGATCTGTATACGGATCTTCAAGAGGCTGGCTTCACACTGATATTTAAGGAAGTTGTATATGATGCCGAAGGTAAGATCAAAGGTAATTGTGATACCGATCTTGTCTTGAAAGTGGTACAGGATGCATACGAGAACGCATTCGATAAGGCGATCATCGTATCGAGTGACGGTGACTATGCTAGCACGGTAAGATTTTTAATGGAGAGAGGAAAATTGGGGGTTATATTGTCTCCGGCTCCAGAGAAAAAATGTTCAATTTTATTAAAGAGGACAAAGGCCGCTATCTCTTATATAAATGATCAAAAAAACATATTAAAGGCCCAAAAAGAAAAAGCCCCCGACGGGGACGAAACCTCGTAAGGGTCTTTTTCGTGGTTATGAGACAATTATAGCAGTTCGGGAGTTGTTGTCAAGCTAAGGCGACATAGAGTAATATGGAATCATGATGAAAACTTTAAATAGTGAAAAGCTGAACAATGTCCCAAAATCCTCCCACGCACAGCGCGAGGAGAAGGTTTTGACATTCTGGAAAGAACAGGGAATATTCGAGAAATCTCTATCGAAAAAGTCTCCGAAAGGCGAGTTCGTCTTTTATGAGGGACCACCAACAGCCAATGGTCATCCAGGTATCCATCATCTCGAAGCCCGTGCATTCAAAGATGCTATCCCACGTTATAAGACTATGCGTGGATATCATGTGCGCAGGAAAGGGGGCTGGGATACACATGGATTGCCGGTAGAATTGCAGGTGGAGAAAGAACTCGGTCTCAAATCCAAAAAAGAGATAGAAACATATGGTATCAGCGCTTTCAATGACAAATGCAAAGAGAGTGTTTGGAAATATGTCCATGAATGGGAGGATTTTACAAACCGCATGGGCTATTGGGTAGATCTCAAAGATCCTTATATCACTTACAAGCCAAAATTCATCGAATCAGTCTGGAATGTCATCAAGGAAGCAGACAACAAAGATCTGTTATATAAAGATTACAAAGTTGTCCCGTGGTGTCCTCGTTGTGGCACGGGATTGTCTTCACATGAGTTGGCCCAAGGGTATGAGACGGTCAAGGATCTCTCCTTGTATGTCAAGTTTAGATTGAAAATTAGTGATCCGGATTTACCTATATCGTTGCTCGCTTGGACGACGACGCCGTGGACACTGCCCGGAAATGTTGGGCTAGCGATCGGAGAAGAGATCGACTATGTGAAGATCAGAGTGGCACGAGCAGATATACCAACCGAGATCTTGATCCTCGCGAAAGATCGGTTTGACGCTTTGAGAGATAGATTTAACAATCCGGAGATCATCGAAACTATCAAAGGTTCCGAACTCGCCGGTCTCTCATATGAACCACTCTACCCATTTTTGAAGGACAATGTAAAAGGCACTGAAAGCGAAAAGCTCACGAATGCATTCAAAGTTTATGCCGCAGATTTTGTCACGACGGCAGATGGTACAGGGATAGTGCATCTCGCACCTATGTATGGTCAAGATGACTTTGAGATTGGGACGAAAGTTGGACTACCGAAATATCATCTGGTGAATGACGATGGAACATTCAAGAAGGAGACTGGGTTCCTCGCGGGCGCATTCGTGAAAGATCCGAATACCGATGTCGCGATCATCAAAGATCTCGCGGGTCGTGGACTCTTGTTCGCGAAGGAAAAATATGAGCATACATATCCGTTTTGTTGGCGATGTCATACTCCGCTCATATATTTCGCGAGGGACAGTTGGTATATCCGCATGTCAGAACTCCGCAAGAAACTCGTCAGAGAAAACAAAGAAATCCATTGGGAACCAGAACACATCAAAGAGGGAAGGTTTGGTGAATGGTTGCGTGAGGTTAAGGATTGGGCGATATCTCGCGAACGTTATTGGGGTACGCCATTACCCGTGTGGACGTGTGATACCTGTCATGAGAAGAGGGTTGTAGGGTCTGTCGCGGATATTGCGAAAAAGCCAAATAACACATATTTCGTCATGCGACATGGAGAAGCGGAGAATAATACGAAAGATATTGTAAGCAGCGATCCTGGAGACCCATATCATCTGACGGCAGAAGGACGCATCCAAGTTCAAAAGACCGCATTAACTCTCAAAAAAAGACACATCGATATGATCATTGTTTCGCCATTTATCCGCACTCTAGAAACAGCAGACATGGTGAGAAATACTCTTGGCCTAGATGAGCGGCATGTGATCAAAGATTCACGCATCCAGGAGATCGATTGTAAGTCATGGAGTGGGCGCAGTATCAATGATTTCTATAAATTCCTCAAAGATTCGACCAACGGTGACAGGTTTACAGTTAGACCAGGTGGTCTCGAGAACTGGGGAGACGTGAAGAAACGTATGGGCGGTTTTATTTATGATGTAGACAAACAATATGAAGGTAAAACGATTCTGATCGTGACGCATGAATTGTCCGGTGGCATGTTGATCGGTGCCGCCAGGGGACTTGACCACACGCAGTGTGTCGAGTCGAATCTTGGAGACCTCTTAAAAAATGCAGAGGTCAGACCAGTAGATTTCTCTATCCTTCCACACAATGCTGATTTCGAGCTCGACCTGCATAAACCATTCATCGATGCCGTGAAGTTGCCATGTAAATGTGGTGGTGTCATGACTCGTGCCAAGGAAGTGATGGATGTCTGGTTCGATTCTGGTTCTATGCCATTCGCACAGGATCATTATCCATTTGAGAACAAGAAATTCGTGGAGAAGACCAATTATCCAGCCGATTTTATCTCAGAAGCGATCGATCAGACTCGTGGCTGGTTTTACACGTTGCATGCGGTCGGTACGATCATGGGTAAGGGTAGAGCTTATGAGAATGTCATCTGTCTCGGTCACCTTCTCGACGAGAAAGGCAAGAAGATGAGCAAGTCTATAGGCAATATCGTAAATCCGATCACGATGATGGATAAATACGGCGCAGACGCGCTGCGATTTTGGATGTACTCAGTCAATCAACCGGGAGATTCCAAGAATTTTGAAGAAAAAACTGTTGATGAAGTGGTGAAAAAAGTATTCAATATGGTTGATAATGTGCTTTCATTTTACAAACTGTACGATGAGAATGGAAAGTTTAAAAATCAAAATAGCAGATTTGAATCGCAAAATGTCCTGGATAAATGGATCATTGCGCGATTGGATCAATTGGTCGGGACGGTTACAGCGAATCTAGACGCATACAGATTCATGGAACCGTCGCGTGCCATCAAGGATTTTGTCGCAGATCTTTCTCAGTGGTACTTGCAGAGCTCTCGTGATCGATTTAAGGGCGGTCATGATGGCGGGGATGTTGGGAAAGCTCAGGCCATGATGACACTCCGATATGTGCTCATCACTCTATCAAAAGTGATGGCACCATTTGCCCCATTTTTCGCAGAATATCTCTACAGAGAAAGTGGTGGTACGGAAGGAGGTAGGGTTGAGAGCGTGCATTTGGAGGATTGGCCAAAAGTAAGAAGGTTCGATCAGAAACTTTTAGATGATATGGAGACGACCAGAAAGATCGTTGAAGTTGCTCTGTCACTCAGATCATTCAAGAAGATAGGTGTACGCCAACCTCTCGCTAGTCTGACTTATGAATTGGGTTTCAATAGCATGAGTTCTACATCAAACTCGACGGCCAAGGCAAAGTCGAGATCAAAGATAGTGGACATCACCGATGATTTTAGAGACATCGTCAAGGATAAATTGAATGTCAAAAACGTAATCTCACGCAAGTTCACAGAACCATCGAATGTTGGAATCACAGAAAAGGATGGGCATCTGTTCATCGATTCTGGTGGTTACAAAGTCTCATTGGACACAGCCATCACATCGGCCCTCAAGGAAGAAGGCACTGTTCGTGAACTCGTCCGTGCTATCCAAGATCTGCGCAAACAAAAAGGTCTCACTGTGAGCGACAAGATCGATCTCAAGGTGGAAACTAGCGGCGAGGGGCGTATATTCATCGAGAGGAACGAAAGGGCTATTCTTTCGGCGACTTCGACAAAGAGCATCTCTTTTGCAAATATCACTGGCGATTTCTCGAACGTTGGGGGATTACAACTGAAGCTCAGTATTTCATGAATGACGAGGATAGACCCTGCGCGGCAATATGCATACCGTTCATACAACACCTGGATTCATCATCGGCTCGCGCCCATATGGCGACGCGGGGAAGATTCTGATCGTCTTTACACGCGAATTCGGACTGATATATGCCACGGCACAGGGTATACGGTTGGAGAGATCCAAATTGCGGTATCATATCCAGGACCATTCATTCGGGACATACTCGCTGGTGAGAGGGAGGGAGTATTGGAGGCTGACTGGCGCGGATGAAATTGGAAGTATGGAGATTAGGGGTTTGAGATTGGAGGAGGGGGCAAGAAGTAGTGAGTATGGAGAAAAATCGCGAGAATTGATCGCGAGACTGGCTCTGCTACTCCGACGTTTACTTCAGGGCGAAGAGCCGCATCCGGAATTGTTCGACCACATAATCGGGAGTGTGGAGTTCTTGCAGCGGCTTCAGGCAGACCGTACGACTAGAGATGAAGCCGATCTCGAAACATTTGAATCATTGATAGTTGCCAAGATGCTACATGCGCTCGGCTATATTGGCAAGCTGCCTGAATCATTGGAAGAGATCATATCGACGAAAGTGTCTGTAAGATCGCTACAGGAATTGGCCAATGAAAGAGCGATATTGAATCAGCATATAAATAAAGCTTTACATGAGTCGATGTTGTAGAGGGGTTGTAGAGGGGTTCGCCATTTTTTGCCTTTAGTTGTAAAATATAGCGAATGCCTCCATCATCAGAAGACAACAGCTACATTGACGAATTGAAGAAGACACTCTATTCGAGAAATGCTCCAGATGTGCGCACACGCCGTAAATTGCGCTTCAATGATACTGCGTCAGATGTGAAGACTACCTGGGAAGAACCAAAGGTGGAAACAGTCGAGCCGGTTTTAAATAAGCACTATGAGGATCATTCGATGTCATATCTAAAAAAGATCCTTTTTGGCTCAGTCATCTTTTGTGTCGTTGCTCTAGGTTTGGGCGCGTACCTCTTCTTTAATGGCGGGAACCTCATATCGGCTAACAATATCGACATCACGATCAACGGCCCGGTTTCGATTCCTGGGGGTACGCCTGTGCCCCTCGACATCATTGTGACGAACAAAAACAATGTGGATTTGCAGCTCGTCGATCTCGCTGTCGATTTCCCCGCGGGAACGACAGATCCGAATGATTCGACCAAGGAGCTCAAGAATTACCGAGAACTCATAGGAGACATCCGCGCTGGAGGCATGGCTATGAGGACGGTGAGAGCGATCATGTTCGGAGAGGAGAATATGCAAAAGTCCATCGTCGTCACGGTTACATACAAAGTCAAAGGCACCAATTCGCTGTTCTCAAAGAACAAATCATATGACGTGCTGATCAATTCTTCGCCGATAGGGTTATCAGTTGATACTTTCAAAGAAGTTTCTTCTGGTCAGGAATATGATATGAAGGTCAATCTAAAATCCAATTCTCAGGAAACTTTAAAAAATATCGTTTTCAAGGCCATATATCCATTCGGCTATTCGTTCATCTCATCTGATTTGAAGCCCCTAGCCGGCAACGCTACCTGGAAGATAGGGGATATACCGCCTGGTGCCGAGAGGAAAATAATCATACACGGTAAGCTTACCGGAGAGAATAATGATGACCGAGTATTCCGTTTCGCCGTGGGCGCGCAGAGTTCTACTGACGCGAGAAATATCGGCACGCAATATGTGGCGATCGAACAGGACATGATCGTGCAGAAGCCATTCATCGCGCTTACCATGTCAGTGGACAACGACCGACCTGGCGCAGATTATATCGGTCAATTCGGCCAAGGCGATAGTGTCGAGATCAATTGGTCAAACAATTTGCCCGTCGCTGTTTCGAACATGGTAGTTACTGCGAAGATATCTGGCTCCGCATACGACAAATCAAGCGTGCAACCGGGGAAAGGATATTTCAAATCTGGTACGGATGAGATCGTCTGGAATCAGCAAACGAATCCGGAGTTTTCTTCTATCGGTGCAGGCGAGAGTGGCACGGTATCATTCAGGTTGACTCCGAAGAATTCGGATCTGCTATCGGGATCAGTGGTCAATCCGATCATACAAATCTCCGCAAATGTTTCTGCTGATCGTACCCAGGAGACCAATGTCTCTAGCAACCTCTCAGCCGCAGTCTCGCGAACCATCCGCATCGCCTCGAGTGTCAGTTTGTCTGGAAGAGTGGCGCGTACTGTCGGACCATTCGTGAATACTGGTCCGATCCCCGTGAAGGTCGAGAAGACTACGACATTTACTGTGATATGGGACGTCGATAATACCTCGAGCGCCGTCGGTAGCGCTGTCGTCTCTGCGACACTCCCCGCGTATGTCAAATGGTTGAATAGTGTGAGCCCGAGCACAGAAAATGTGACTTATGATCCTAACACGGGCAAGGTTTCGTGGCAGGTTGGCAATATGAGCACCTACACCTTGGATGCACAAAATAGGAGAGAGGTATCTTTCCAAGTCTCGGTTACCCCAGCCATAACTGATGTCGGTCAGCCACTAACATTGCTCGGGCAGGCGACTCTCGGGGCGACGGATTCGTTTACCGGAACCCGATTGACTAGCACGCAGGATGTTCTCAACACTCGATTCAGTACGGATCCGGCCTACAAAGATGGTGATGGAAATGTGGTGAAGTAGGACCCAGTGCCTCCCAGGGCATCCCTTGTAACAAGGGTCAAAATAAGTGTAGAATACCTATATGGATAAAAAAGAGGACAAAATGGACGCGATCGTCGCCCTATGCAAGCGACGCGGTTTCGTTTTTCAAGGATCGGAGATATATGGCGGTTTGGCCGGGACATGGGATTATGGGCCGTTCGGCGAAGCCTTGAAATGGAATATCAAAGAAGCTTGGTATCGACGTTTTGTTTGGGGGAAAAGGAATATGTTCAAGGTAGACGCCGCTATCCTCATGAACCAAAAAGTCTGGCAGGCGAGCGGTCATGCGGCCGGTTTTGCTGATCCGCTAGTTGAATGCAAGAAATGCAAGCATAGATTTCGCGCCGATCAGATAGAAGGCGATGCGGCGACAAAGAAGAAATGTCCAGACTGTGGCGGCGAGCTCGGCGCAGAGAGGAAATTTAATATGATGTTTGAGACGCATGTCGGTGCTATCCAGGACGACTCTTCGATCTCGTATCTACGTCCAGAAACGGCGCAGGGCATGTTTGTCAATTTCAAAAACATACTCGATACTCAACACCCGAGGTTGCCATTCGGAATGGCTCAAATAGGCAAGGCCTTCAGAAATGAGATCGCCCCAAGAGATTTCCTCTTCCGTTCGCGCGAATTCGAACAGATGGAGATAGAATATTTCGTCAACCCAAAGAAATGGGAAGAGTCTTTCGAGTATTTCAGAACGGAGATGAAAGGATTTATGAACGATGTCGGGCTAACCGCATCTAAAGTCCATGAGTTGGAAGTCCCAGAATCAGACCGTGCCCATTATTCAAAACGTACCATCGATTTCGAATATGATTTTCCATTTGGCAAAAAAGAACTATACGGTTTGGCGTATCGCGGAGATTTCGATCTGAAACAGCATTCAGACTTTAGCAAAGTCGGTCTGTCTTATTATGATGAAGAAACAAAAGAGAGATTCATCCCGCATTGCATCGAGCCGTCATTTGGATTGGACCGAACGGTATTGGCCATCCTTTGCGATGCGTACACCGAAGATGAGATGGGCTCAGTAAAGGAGGAAGGCAAAGAAGAGAAAAAGGAAAAGAGAGTGTATCTAAGGCTTCATCCTAGAGTTGCGCCGTATAAGGTGGCCGTGTTCCCATTGCTGCGCAATAAGCCTGAGCTCATAAAGAAAGCTGAGGAGATCTTCAAGACTATTCAGAAAGAGATTCCGATGACCGACTACGACGACAACGGCAACATCGGTAAACGCTACCGCCGTCAGGACGAGATCGGCACACCGCTCTGTGTCACGGTAGATTTTGAGACTATTGAAAAGGGCAATGGAGTCACTGTTCGTGATCGAGATTCTGGTAAACAGGAGAGAGTCGCGGAGGCGGATCTACTCGGCTATTTGAAAGAAAGGATCGGTGGTGTCAATTAAAAGTTTCTGTGTTACAGTAATATCCTCATGAAATTCAATAAGACCATTTTTAAAAGCGGGCTCAGGGTGATAACTGTGCCTATGCCTGACAATCCTTCAGTGACAGTACTCGTCATGGTCGAAGCGGGATCGAAATATGAGACGGTGAAACAGAACGGCATATCTCATTTTTTGGAGCATATGGTGTTCAAAGGAACACCGCGACGTCCAAAAGCTAGCGACATCTCGCGCGAGCTCGACTCTCTCGGCGCGCAATACAACGCATTCACGACTCAAGAATTCACAGGATACTACGCGAAAGTTGCTTCCGATCACCTCGATCAAGCACTGGACGTGGTGGGGGATATGTACATGAATCCATTGTTCAAAGAAACGGAGATCACTAAGGAAAAAGGAGTGATCATCGAAGAAATACGCATGTATAACGATCTCCCACAGCGACATGTTCACGAGATCATGTCCGAACTCATGTTCGGGGATCAGCCGGCAGGATGGAGTGTTCTCGGAACTGAGGATAGCGTGAGATCGTTCGATCGCAACGATTTTATAAAATATAGGAAAGACCATTATGTTAGCAGTGCTACGACGGTTCTTGTAGCGGGCTCGTTTGATGAAAAAGAGACGATAAAAATGATCGAGAAAACGTTTGTCACTGTCAAGAACGATGAGAAAAGACCGAAACTCGCTGTTGTAGAAGATCAGAAATCTCCAGCGATAAGAACGCATTACAAGGAAACAGATCAGACGTATCTAGTTATCGCTACGCGAACGTTCGCCATCAGTGATAGGAGGATCCCAACTATGACAGTTCTAACAACGATCCTCGGTGGAGGAATGAGCTCTCGGCTTTTCAGCAAGCTCCGAGATGAGATGGGCATCTGTTATTACATTCGTGCCGCACATGATCCATTCACTGATCATGGAGATCTCTCTATTTCCGCTGGTGTCGACAATGCACGTGTCGAGGAGGCTATCAGAGAGATTTTGAAACAGTGCGCCCTTTTGAAAGATGAGCTAGTAGGTGATGCCGAACTCAAGAAAGTGAAGGACTATATTTCCGGCACTACACTCCTCGAGCTCGAGACTTCAGAATCGCGAGCCGAATACTGTGGCTTTCAGGAGATCCTAAAGCAAGAGATCGATACACCCGAAGAATTCATGAAGAAAGTCAGTTTAGTGACAGCGGCGGATGTTAGGAAATTGGCCAGAGAGATATTTGTGAATAGCGGTCTAAACTTGGCGATCATAGGGAAATTCAAGGATGCAGAGGTTTTCAAGCCATATTTCAAGTTTGATTAATTGCTGCATTGTTCATATAATAAGTCGACAATCATATATGCCAGAACCAGTTTCATCAACGAAGATCAATGTGAGTACGGGTACGATCATCCGGTTCTTCTTGATCCTGGTCCTGCTCGCGGCGATATACTATCTGTTTGATGTGGTGGTAGTCATCGTGGCCGCCGTTGTCATCGCTTCCGCTATCGAGCCACTAGTGAGACGCCTAAAGAGGCGAAAAATCCATAGGATCGCCAGTGTCATCGGCATATACGTTGTGCTCGCGCTCGTCCTTGCCGGAATACTCATATTCTTTATGCCTCTCATCGTGAGCGATGCGACGAATTTCTTGGCAACATTGCCAAAAACGGTTTCGTTCCAAGAATTGTGGAGCCCTATCAGCAATATCGGCCTCAATTTCGGGTCGTCTTACAGTTTCGGAGAACACGTACTGTCTCTATCTGACATAGTTAACCAATTGCGTGCATTGGTCGTAGGAAGCAGTGAGACACTGTTCCAGACCGCCGGTGCCGTATTCGGTGGTTTGTTTAGTTTCATTTTGATCGTGGTTCTGTCATTCTACTTGGCTGTCAAAGAAGAAGGAGTAGATGACTTTTTACGCATTGTCGCTCCAGTCAAACATCATGATTACATCATCGACCTTTGGAAACGTTCCCAACGCAAGATCGCTTTGTGGCTCCAAGGGCAAGTCATCTTGGGTATTGTTGTCGGTATCCTGGTGTATATCCTGTTAATCTCCGTTGGCATCAATCACGCCCTTTTATTTGCTTTACTAGCGGCGATCTTAGAGATCATCCCAATATTCGGACCGATCATTTCTTCGATACCACCGATCCTCCTTGCTTTTACAGATAGAGGACTCGGTATCGGACTGCTCTTGGTCGGACTTTACCTCATCATCTATCAACTAGAAAGTCAGGTTTTCTATCCACTGGTGGTGCGAAAGATCGTTGGCATATCACCGATCGTAGTTATCCTCGCCTTGGTGATCGGAGCTAAACTCGCTGGTGTCCTCGGAGCTCTGATCGCGGTACCTCTGTCAGCGGCCCTCATGGAGTATATAAATGACATTGAGAAGTACAAAAATGCCGAGAGGGCCGAAAGGGCAGTTTTGGAAAAGGCTGGGAGATAGCTGTTTGTAACCCCCACCTGTCCACTCTTTGCCCGAACGTCATTTTCCCTGTACACTATTCCCAATGATAAAAAAAGTGCCCAAGGTAGCTGCAAAAAAGCCATTTTACATCACTACGACTTTGCCGTATGTAAACGCAGAGCCGCACATCGGCCATGCGCTAGAATTCGTGAGAGCTGACGTGATCGCAAGGTACAAGAAACTCATGGGTTTTGACGTGTTTTTCAATACAGGAACAGATGAACATGGTGTGAAAATCTATCAAAAGGCTATCCAAGAACACCTGGATCCGCAAACCTATGTTGATGCCGCGGCCGCCAAATTCAGAGAGATGTTGCCTCGATTGGGGATCATGTCAGAAATTACTTTTACGCGTACTACTGATCCACATCACGTGTTGGCGGCGCAGGAATTCTGGAAGATCGCCGACAAGAATGGTCTCATCTACAAGAAGAATTATTCTATAAAATACTGTGTAGGTTGTGAACTGGAAAAGACAGAGTCGGAACTAGTAGATGGTCGCTGTCCACTGCATCCATTGCAGAGCATAGAAGTCATCGAAGAAGAGAATTATTTCTTTCGTTTCAGCGTGTATCAAAAGGCTCTCATGGATCTCTATGAGCGTGGTGCCTCGTCGGAAGCGAACGCCGAGAGCAAGCACTCATTTGTCATTCCTAATTCTAGGCTAAATGAGATCCGTGCCTTTGTCGAAAGGGGACTCGAGGATTTCAGTGTGACCAGACTCGCTAGCAAGATGCCATGGGGCATAGCTGTACCTGGCGACCCTACGCATGTTATGTACGTCTGGTTCGATGCTCTGGTCAACTATATCTCAGCGATCGGTTGGCCTCATGACCAGAAGACGTTCGTGAAATGGTGGACAGAAACCGGTGGCGCAGCGCAGTATTGTGGTAAGGACAATCTGCGCCAACAGTCCGCAATGTGGCAAGCTATGCTCATGGCAGTCGGGCTCACGCCTTCTAGGGTCATCGTCATCAATGGTTTTGTCACAGGTGAAGGGGGTGTGAAGATGTCCAAATCTCTGGGTAATACCGTCAATCCGATGAATGTCGTGGCCGAATTCGGTACTGACGCATTCAGGTATTTTGTAACCAAGGAATTGCACCCATTTGAAGACAGCCCATTTACTATAGAAAAATTCAAAGAAGCATACAATGCCGGGTTAGCAAACGGTATCGGCAATCTGACGTCGAGGATCATGAAGATGGCGGAAGCGCACATGATTCAAGATTCAGGATTCAAACGAGTTCGCCGGTCTTCAGAGTCCAGAATTCTTTGAGGCGATAGAGAGTTTCAATCTACAAAAAGCGATGAATGTCGTTTGGGAAAAGATCGCATCACTCGACCAGAAGATCCAAAAAGATCAGCCTTTCACACTCGTCAAAACTGATAGAGAAAAGGGTGTAAAGTTGATGATCGAGCTCGTAACATCATTGAATGAGATCGCGGTTATGTTGTTGCCATTTTTACCTGAGACTGCAGAGAAGATCCTGGTTTGTATTCGTGAAAATAAAATGCCAGAAAAGCCGTTATTCTTGAGAAAATAGAGGTATGAATTACATAGACATACACGGTCATATCAATTTTCCTGAATATGACGTAGATAGGGATGAAGTGATAAAACGAGCACATGATGCTGGTGTCGGCATCGTCGTAGTCGGAACAGATATAGTTTCATCGAATGATTGTGTCAAATTGGCAGAAGGCCATGATCATATGTGGGCCGTGGTCGGTCTACATCCAACGGAGACTGATGGTTCGAGGGGAGATGAGATGTTCGATATTCCAGCATTCACCGCGCTCGCCAAGCACGACGAGGTTGTGGCGATAGGTGAGTGTGGATTGGAATATTCTGGAGCAACGAGTCCTGGAGAGATGGCGATTCAGGAGAAAGTATTCATCCAGCATATCGAGGTTGCGAATAGTGTGGGCAAACCTCTCATGTTGCATGTCAGGAATATAAAGAGGAAAATAGTCGCGAATAATCCGGCTGCGGCTATTCAAGATACTCCGAATGCATACGCCGACGCTATTCAAATCCTCAAAGATCATGCCAAAGTTCCGGCGGACTTTCACTTTTTCTCTGGTTCGAAGGAGGACATGGAGAATGTATTAGCCGCTGGATGCAGCATTTCATTTACTGGTGTGATCACTTTCACTCGTGACTATGACGAACTGATCAGGTCTGTGCCACTCGAAAAGATATTGACAGAGACAGATTGTCCGTTCGTGTCGCCGATACCCTATCGAGGTCAGCGGAATGAGCCAGTTTATGTCATCGAAGTGGTGAAGCAGATCGCCAAAATTCGTGGTGAAGACGAAGCGAAAGTTGCAAAACAGTTACTACAGAATGCAAAGCAGCTCTTCGGGATATAGCAAAACAGTAAAGATACTGAGGGCAGGACTCGTTTTACGCGGGCACGACATATGCGGCCAAATTTGATGATTACTTTATCGAAATTTGAACTTTTCTTTATCGATTTTTGAGGCCTTTTTTATCAGGATTTTATCTCTCGTATGATACAGTTTGACGGCCTCAATGAACATGCTATTTTTCTTGCCTGCATGAGAGAGATAGTGGAGAGGTGATCGAGGGGTCGATACTCTTGCAAGGGGGTAATATCTGTGTTAATCTCGTGTTACATTATCAGTAATCGCGGTCAGTTCTTCGAAGCCGAAAGCAGAGAAGATCCCAGTTCAAGGGCCACTGGTCGCAAACAATATATGGAAGAAAACAATATAGATGACCGTTTAGCGGTCTACGAGATAGGATACTTGGTCGCTGGATCAGTCGCAGAGGAGAAAGTCTCCGATGAGGCCGAGAAAGTGAAGGGTATCATAACGAAAGCCGGTGCCACCATCATCGCCGATGAGATGCCTCACCTCGAGCATCTAGCCTATACGATGAGAGTGAAGACTGTGTCCGGATCATATGAAAAGTATGATAAGGCGTATTTTGGCTGGGTAAAGTTCGAAGTCAGTTCGAGCGTGGTGGAAGCAGTAAAGAAGTCTGTTGAGCTCATGCCTTCAGTTTTGCGCATGATATTACTCTCCACAACGAAGGAGAATACATATCTAGGCAAGAGAGCTTCACAGATCGCCGTAGCTATCATGCCAAAGCGCGCATTCGAGCCGGTAGCTATCGCTGGTGCCGGAGTCGGAGCGATCACAGAGGCCGCAAAAGATGTAGCCCCAGCAACTATCGAGGAGATGGACAAGAGTATTGATGCTATGGTCAGAGAGGTAAAATAGAGCATATTAACAACAAGTAACTTTGCAACTATCATGTACTTAAACAAGGCATATATCATAGGGAATCTAACGAGAGATCCTGAGATCAAGGCTCTCCCATCGGGTATCAAAGTTTGTAGCTTCGGGATAGCGACGAATCGTTCTTTCAAAGACAAAGACGGTCAGCGCAAGGATGTCGTGGATTTTCATAACATCGTCGCTTTTGCCAAGCTCGGTGAGTTGTCAGCTCAGTATCTGAAGAAAGGCCAGCAGGCGCTAGTCGAGGGTCGTATCCAGACGAGGAGCTGGGACGCACCGAACGGCGAGAAGAAGTATCGAACTGAGATCATCGCCGAGAACGTCCAATTCGGGTTCAAGGGAGCGGGAAGTGTGAGCGGGACAGGATCTCCCGCGGGGAATGTTGCCGAGAGCGCGTCTAGTTCTGCCTCCGGAGCGCCGAAGGATGGTGAAGCACCCGCAGAGAAAGACAAGATCGATTATCCACAAGAAGAGATCAATCCGGACGACATACCGTTCTAATTATAAACAAAATTACAAATATGAAGAAACAATGTTATTTTAGTCAGCACAATATCAAGTTCATCGATTACAAGGATACGGAGATCCTCCGCAAGTTCTTGAATCCACATGGCCGTATCTTGAGTAGGAAGCGCAGCGGTATTTCGGCTAGATATCAGCGTCAGCTCGCTGTTGCGGTGAAGCGTGCCAGGTTCATGGGCCTATTGCCCTATGTCGCTAGTTAGTTAGGGTTAGGAGCTAAATAAATAGCGAAAAGAAGGACGACCTTCTTTTCGCTATTTATTTACCCTTTCCCTATACTCACCAGTCTCAGTATTTATACGGATTACTTCGCCTTCATTGATGAAGAGGGGAGCATTGATCGTGGCACCAGTCTCCAGAGTGACGACTTTGTTGCCACCGGCGGCGGAATCGCCCTTGATGTTGGGAGGGGCTTCGGTAACTCGTAGCTCGGCAGTGATAGGCATCTTGAAACCCATCGGCTGATCCTTGAATAGGAGTTGTGTGACCACGGTGTTCGCTTTCAAAAACTTACCTTGTGGGCCTACTTGTTCTTCGGTGACCTTGAATCGCTTCGCTGGATCATCTACCTCAGAGAACCACCATTCTCCTCTATTGTTATAGAGATATTTTACTTCGCGCTCGTCGATCTCGGCCTGCTCGATCTTTTCTGATTGATGGAAAGAATACTCGGTGACTTTCCCGGTCATGAGATTCTTCAGTTTCGTTGCGTTTACCGGCTTCCTCTGTTGCTTGCGGAAGACGTGCGAAGTGATGACTTCGTATGGCGCGCCATCCAAGACGATGTACTTTTTTTCGGTTATTTCATTGTATTCTAGTAGAGCCATAGGTTTATGATGTTATCGGTCTAGTCTACACGATTATTGCCTAAAAGCAATATTTGTGTGTTATACTTATAGGGTTATTAATCAACAATCATATATATGCCAACAAAACCAAATTCAGCATTTATGAAGCCGCTCACAGTCAGTGCAGAACTCGCCGCAGTAGTGGGACAGGGTCCGTTGCCAAGGTCAGAAGTCGTGAAGAAGCTATGGGTATACATCAAGGAAAAGAACCTCCAAGACCCAAAGAACAAGCGCAATATCAATGCTGATGAGAGCCTCAAGAAAGTTTTTGGCGGCAAAGATGTCGTCGATATGTTCGAAATGACCAAGCTCGTTTCCAAGCATCTGTCATAGTAGGAGATATCTTAGATAAATCAAAAATTAACTTTCCAGACGTGCTCCGAGGACGGGTAGCTAGCGATTAGCGCCCGCAGGAGACGGTAGGAAAGTTAATTTTTTATTGACGAATTTATTACTGAGGATCAAAGAAATTGACCAAGTACGCGTCTATGGTTCTCTGGTCGAGGTCGTAGAAATTTTTTCCTTGATTGTGTAGGTCGGTTGCTAATTTTACGCCGACAAATCTCCAATGCCACGGTTCATAGACGTAGAATTTATTATCCTTCGGATATGAGAGGACGAAACCATATCGCCACGCATTTGACTGTAGCCATATATACGCCTTCGTTCCGTCGAATCCATCCAATACGCCACCGAGTCCGCCAGTTATGAGGTCGACTGTCGTGCCGAGTTGGTGCTCCGAATATCCTTGATCAGCTGAGAATGAGTTGGCTGTCCCTGCTCCGTAAGTGATCTTGTAGTCGCTCTTTAGAGCGCTTTGCTCATTGAATGAGCGATAGGCGGAATATACATATATGTTTACACTGCTAGATTTTGCCGCGTCTATGAGTGCTTTCAAGTGTGGCCAGACGTCAGCTTGCAATGTGAGCTGCTTGGTCTCGCTATACTCATAATCACCTGGTATCGCGGCTAGTTTTGCCGGGGCATAATACTCGTTCAAAAAGAATACCTTCGAATATTTCTGTAGGAGCTGGGGATCGGTATTGCTCAATTTCTGTAATGTTCCGACAGTGCTCGAGACGGTATCGACCTGTTGCTGGTATGTTCCGAGTTGTTGCGCTATGGCGGCGGAACTTTGGAGCTGCTGATTTATAGCACTATTCAGGTTATTGCTAGTTTGAGAGATATTGTTCTGCAATGAAGCAGTCGTCGAGGATAGCCTCGTCTCGAGTGTCGCTAATTGGTTGGAGAGCATATTTAGGTTTGCTGAAAGGGAAGTCAATCTACTATAGATATACCAACCACTAGTGATAAGTATTATCGCGACCGCGATGGTAGAGATGATGATTTTGCGATGTCCTTTTGGGATGATTTTGGATGGATTTTGCATAGTTACGGTTGGGATCTGATTATATGAGTCACTATAATCTCATTCTTTTAATTTCGCTCTGATCTGTTTCAAGATCTCTTCGCGGATCTTCGGGTTTTCTTTGAGGAATTGTCTGGTTGCGTCATATCCACGGCCGAGTTTCTCTTCACCAAATGAATAGGAGGAACCGGATTTCTGTAATAGTCCATATTTTTCTCCGAGAGCGATGATCTCGCCTTCCTGGGAGATGCCCTCATTGTACATGAGATCGAACTCAGTCTGCTTGAATGGAGCGGCAACTTTGTTCTTCACCACTTTGACTCGGCAACGTCCACCCATGACCTCTTCACCTTTCTTGATCTGGGCGATACGGCGGATATCGAGACGAACGGAAGCGTAGAATTTGAGTGCTTTGCCACCCGGGGTCGTCTCAGGATTACCGAACATGATGCCTATCTGCATGCGGATCTGGTTGATGAAAATGACGATCGTCTTGGACTTGGCGACGATGGCGGTCAATTTACGGAGTGCCTGGGACATGAGACGAGCTTGCGCACCTACGTGATGCGCGCCCATATCTCCTTCGATCTCGGCTTTTGGTGTGAGAGCGGCAACGGAGTCGATCACTACGACATCCATCTTGCCTGTGCGTATGAGACTGTCGACGATCTCCAGGGCTTGTTCGCCTGTATCAGGCTGTGAGATGAGCAGATCATCGATCTTCACACCGAGCCTCTTTGCGTATTCGGGGTCCATAGCGTGCTCGGCGTCGATATATGCGCAGACTCCTCCACGTTTCTGAGCTTCAGCGACGACATGTAGTGCCAGGGTAGTCTTGCCCGATGACTCAGGTCCAAATATCTCGACGATACGGCCACGAGGCATACCGCCGATACCGAGCGCCCAATCTAGACCGATCGATCCGGTCGGGACGGCGTTCACGTTGACCTTCGGCTTGTCGCCGAGCTTCATGATCGAGTCCTCGCCAAATTTCATGCGGATCACGTTTAAGGCATCGCTCACATCTGTGGCTGTCCTCTTGTTCGATGGGTTATCACGGCCACTCTTCGCTGATTCATCGTTGTTTGTTTCCGTATCTATCTCTTTTGTTTTGACTGCGTCCGCCTTTTCCTCGGGCATGTCTGCATTTTTCGACTCTTGCACAGTGGTCTTGGCTTTGGGTTTCTGTTTTTGAAATGACATTTTCTTTGAATTAGTTCTGATAATATTTGCAGGTAATCATATATTATCACCAAATTGAGCAACACAAAAGGACTCAGGGGCACGGATATTTTTCTGCTGAAAAATTCCTCGTGTTCGCGCCAGTCGCGCTCACAAGTCCCCTTTATCCTTTTGTGTTGCTCAATTTGTGAGACTCGTAGAAGATGAGCCATCATTGCCAATCAAAGTCAGCTGATCCTTGACTGACCTACCGAACTGATCTTTTGCGGTCACAGTGATCACATTTATACCAGGGAAGACCACGATGTTATCGGAAAAATTGCCATGCTCGTCGACGTTGATCTCTTTGCCATTTATGAGGAGATCATTGGCTCTCTCGACTCGGCCTTTCACGGTTACATATTTTGCTGTGATCTCCGCGCCGTTCGTGGGTAAACTGATCGTAACTTTCGGTCCTCGAGCGTAATCGAGCGAGCGCCAAACAGCGAAGGCGATGATGAGTAGTGCCGCGAATGCGGAGGCGATGATCTTGATCGATCGAATGAGAGAAGTTCTGGTCATATGAGTCGTCGATATATGGATGCGGGATCAAATCCAGTGATCAGATCGTCAAGTTTTGGGCACTGCCATCTTCGATGTTGGACGGCGGTAATTCTGTTGGACCACCAACTCCGATGATCTCTCGCGGCTTTGAACCATTTGCTGGACCGATGACTCCACGCTCCTCGAGCATATCCATGAGCTTGGCCGCTCTCGAATATCCGATGCCGAGCTTGCGCTGGATCAAGGAAGTCGAAGCTCGGTTGTTGGTGATGACCATCTCTCTCGCCGGTTCATACATGTCATCATCGTCATCGAGTGAGTCGCTGTCGCTCATGGCATCGAATGCGGCCGTGGCACCAGCTTCGGTAGGTGTGGCGGCAAAGTTGATGGTGTCATTGATCTCGTCTTTGTATTGGTCGACGATGTATTTCACGACTTTCTTGACTTCTGATTCGGAGATATAAGCTGATTGCAGACGGATAGGTTTGGACATCTCCCCGCCGAGGTAGAGCATGTCACCGGCACCGAGTAATTTTTCCGCACCCATCTGGTCGATGATGGTACGTGAATCGATCTGAGAAGCGACTTGGAGAGCGATACGGGTCGGGATGTTGGCTTTGATGAGACCGGTGATGACGTTCACGCTCGGACGCTGTGTGGAGATGATGAGGTGGATACCAACGGCGCGACTCATCTGAGCGAGCCTGACGATCGCGGACTCTAGTTCGCGAGGATATGACTGCATGATATCAGCCAATTCATCGACGACGATGACGATATATGGCATGGTCTCAGGAAGTGCGGTGGGGCCAGCGTCGGTCGCGGATTTATTTGTGCTGTCTGTTTTGTCATTTTTCCATTTTCCATTTCCCATTTTCCATTTGGCGACTGCGGGTGCCAGAATGTTTTTGTGGTACGAATCGATGTCTCGCGCGGTATTCTTCTCTAGGATATCGTAACGGCGACTCATCTCTTTGGCGGCCCATTTTAGAGCTAGAATGGCCTTTTTCGGGTCAGTGATAACAGGAGTCAGCAAGTGCGGGATTTTGTTGTATAGGGTCAATTCTACGCGTTTGGGGTCTATCATTATGAGCTTCAGGCTCTGTGGGGAATTGCGATATAGGAGAGAAGTGATGATGGTGTGGATAGTCACTGATTTTCCGGATCCGGTCGCTCCAGCTATGAGCATGTGCGGAGCTTTTCCGACATTACTAAAATGCGCATCGCCAGTGATATCTTTGCCTAGTGAAACGAGCAATGGTTTCTCCGATCCTTGGAAATCTGTGGCGGCCAAGAGTGTAGCTAGACCGACGGTGGTTTTGGCAGTGTTCGGGACTTCGATGCCGACTAGAGACTTGCCGGGTATCGGTGCTTCGATACGGATAGGGTGGGCGGCGAGAGCTAGAGAGAGGTCATTGTTCAGTCCGACGATGCGGGAAAGTTTCACGCCTTCTGCGGGTTTCAAAGCGTATCGAGTGACTGATGGTCCGATCGATATCTCGTCCATCTCCACAGTGATACCGAAATTTTGTAGAGTGCGCTTGATGATGTTGGCGTTGGATTTGATGTCTCCGGTCTCAGGTTTACCGCGATCTTTCTCGAGCAGTGACAATGGTGGAGGAGTGAACGGTTTCAGGCTCGGCATCGACATCGAAGAAGCAAACCCAGCTTCGTCATCATCCGATAGATCGAGTCCGAGCGCGCCATTACCACTCTTCCTCCTCTTTTCTGCCGCCAGAGCATCCGTGCGAGCTTTTGCCGCTGCTGCCTCGATCTCTCGAGCAGAGAGTCCGTCAGCATCCTTGGCATTTGCCGCCGCGGCTAGTTTCTCGATCGAGTCATCCTCGATGTCACCCCTCTTCTTTCTCGCCATGACCTCCAGTTCATCTTCGGTCAATCCCTTCTTTCTCCATATCGCGATCATGTCCCATGACAGGTGCAGGTTAAATGTCATGAACACGGAGATGACGAGGAGCGCGACCATGAGTATCGTCGTGGCGATAGTGTCTATAGATTTTAGGAACAGGTAGTCGATGATGCGTCCAAAGACCCCCCCGGCTCCTCCGTAGGCGATGTGGATGAGTCCCAATCCGGACAGGAAGAATAGGAGGGCACCGATGCCTTTTGAGATCTCAAATCGCTTCTTTACACCCTGCAAGAAAGTGATTCCCAGCATGGCAAATACCAAAGGAATGAGATAGTAGCCGATGCCGAACATTCTGGAGAAGAACATAAATGCATAGTCTCCGACGACGCCAGCTTTGCCGAATGCGGCTAGGAGCGCGATCACTGTCACGAGGAATGATAGTATGGCAAATATCGTCTGCACTGTCCCCGTGTTCATGTCATCCAAGAGATGCGTCTTTGATGCCCTATCTGTATCTTTTTTCTTTGCCATGATGGTTAGTGGTGATTTGATTGTTATTATCATTAGATAATAACATATTTTGCATTGTGAAACTTATTTCTAAGGAGTGGACAAGACTCTCGCTTGCAATTCCTAACTCAAAGACTATAATGGACATGTTCAAAGACAAGGAATATCAACATTTTTTCTAAAAGACAGCGAAATAATGTATAGGACATGGAAAAGACAAATATGGACAACAAAGAGACAAACAACCCAGACTCGTTCAGTAACCCATTAAACTGGAAATCATTGGGGTTTTTCTCGGCTGAAGACTATCTGGTCTATCTATTCAAAAAGACAGAAAAGATCACTGCTGCGCTCTATCTCGTTTCTGGACTTCTCAAGGATGACGAGCCGATCAAGTGGGAATTGCGAGATCGCGGTATAGATCTTCTCTCTTCGTCCTTTACGGCATCGAGTTCAGTCCCTGGAGACAAGAGCGGCGTCATCCAGTCTATCTTCACCGCGGCACTGGAAACTCTTTCGCTATTGAATGTTGCCAAGATCTCCAACCTTATTTCTGACATGAATCATGGATTGCTCGTGAGAGAGATCGATCTCGTTGTCGCTATGCTCCGTGACCGTCTCGCTCAGAGTGCCGAAAAGGCTGGTTACGTGCTGTCAGAGTCATTCTTTAAGACACCTGATCTGTTTAGCTCAGGCTTTAGATTGGATAGTAGGAGTGGCGGCAATCCCAACCAAGGTGATGCTAAAGGACAGGCGGGGGGTGTGAAGTATGAAGTATCAAGCAATAGAACATCTATTCAAGGACACATATCGATTCGGGAGAAGAAAACAAATAGACAAGAGACGATCCTGAATGTCCTAAAGACGCAGAGCAATCTTACCATCAAAGACTTTGCCAAAGTCATCAAAGATTGCAGCGAGAAGACTATTCAACGTGAGCTCCTGGATCTGGTTAGTAGGGGTCTCATCATGAAGGAAGGGGAAAGGAGATGGAGTAGGTATTCGTTGAAATAACCTAACCTGAGAGAGTCAGGTAACATCTCGCGGCTCATTGACTTTCGATGCCATATCCTATAGAATGGCTCTATTACTACACAGAGCCACAAAAGCATGGATTTGCATGGATTTGATGCCCTTTTTAGTAAATAATGTTATCCACACATAGCCCTTTTGCATGATAGGTGAATAGTGAGCTATAATGTTTTGCAACGAGTGTGTAAGCGGTCTCGTAATTATTACATACTCGTCCCAGAGCATAAGGCGATGGGGAGTCCTACTTCGCATAAAGCTATGTAGGACAAGTAACGAACTTTGAAAACTGAATAATAATTAGTTTGTAAAGTTCGTCTTTCGTGTACCCACAAAATCTTGTATCTAGCGTGTCGATAGCGTCAGACACAAGAAGTGGAATCGAGTTAGATTATCAGTTAGTTTACTAGCCGCATTTAACTCTCCTTCCTTGTCCTTCGAAGCTCGCGAGAGCGGCGTAGGACGAATTATTAATAAAGTGGAGAGGGGTGCGTAAAATTATAAAAAATGAAAAAAATAATGATCGCGACAGGCGTTGCCGTATTGGCAGTCGCTATGATCGCTTCAGCACAGGGTTTCACCTTTAATTCTAACCTAACGGTTGGTTCAACAGGTGCTTCAGTTACAGCTCTTCAGAGAATGCTCATGAGCGCAGGGTACAGTATTCCTTCTATTGCT
Source organism: bacterium (assembly GCA_025355565.1). GTDB lineage: Bacteria > Patescibacteriota > Minisyncoccia > Phycocordibacterales > PALSA-1337 > C7867-002. The sequence continues at coordinate 27,369 of JANXZK010000002.1, read as the reverse complement.
TCAGGCGCAGCACAGACAGGTTACTTCGGTTCACAAACCAAGGCAGCCGTCAAAGCTTACCAAGCAGAAAACAGCATTCCTTCAACAGGTTTCGTTGGTCCTTTGACCCGCGCAGCTTTGAATGGTTCAGATGTTTCTTCACTAACAACTCCAACAGGTACAGTAGTCTGTCCAGTTGGATATGATTGTACTCCTAGGACAGGCACAACTCCAGTAGTTGGTGCTCCAGTAGGGATCACAACTCCAGGCATTGCTGGTACTCTTGCATTCTCAATCTGGACAACTCCTTCAGGCGTAACAGCTTACAAGGGCCAGGCTTACGATGTTGTAGGATACAAGCTTCAGGCTAACGCTTCCGATATGGCAGTTACCAATTTCTCTCTTGACTTCAATACCCGTGTTTGGCTTTATGCTAACTCGATCACGATCAAGGATGAAACAGGTGCAGTCGTTGGTTCAGTCAACAACTTGAATCAAGGTAATTTCAGCGAACTCACTGTTGGTTCAGATTACAGGATCACAGTCCCAGTCAACCTTGTTGTTAAAGCAACTCAGAGCAAATACTTGACAGTCAATCTATCATTCAACGCGGTTTCAGATCGCTCAAGTGGTCCGATTGCTATCACACAGGCTCAGGTTCGTGCAGTTGATGGAACAGGTATCACAGGCACAGAGACACGAGGTGACGGTACTCTTACCACAACAGAGGGTACAGGATATAGAGGCTTCACTTACCAGGGCTCGAACATTGGTCAGCTTGTTGTAACAACTGATTCAAATTCACCTGCACAGGGACTTATCCAGGTTTCAACAGCCGCTCAAACTCAGAACGTTGTCCTCGGTATCTTCGATATAAAGGTTCAGAATGAAGCTGGTACACTTCAGAGGTTGGATGTCAAAATTGACAGCCTAGCTGGAGTGTCCGCTGCTTCAGCTCTTGCGAATGTACAATTGAAGATTAATGGTCAGACATATTCAGCTAGCACGATTGGTACTACTACCACATTCAGTAATTTGAATGTTCCGTTGACTGCTGATGTATATGTACCTATGACTATTTCAGCAACGATTGTCCAAAATACTGCTGGAGTCATTGACAACACCACATTGAGAGTATCTCTGCCTACAGCAGGAACGGTATCAACTAGTGCCTACTTCAATCCATCAGTTATTGATGCTACTTATAACACTGTTATAAATAACTCAGCTAATACTCTGTTGGCGAATTCCCAGTCCTTTACTTCCACAGGCGTCACTGCAAGCAACTTGCAAACATCGTTCGGTGCAAAGACTTGCGACACTACATTGGCAACTTGTTCTCAAACATTCAAGTTTACTTATAGCTTGACTGCTGGAAACAACCCAGTCTATGTTTCGACGAACGCAGCTTTGGCTGTCGGAGTCACTCATTCTTCTACATTCACTATCTCGACTTCTACAAAAGATTTCTCTGATAATGATTCAAGCCAGGATGATACGAGCGTGCCTCCACTGTACTTCTACGTTGGCCCAGGTAGCACAAAGACCTTCACGGTCACCTATCAAGCTAACGGATCGAATGCACAGTCTGGTACAGTCTCTGTATCAACACTTAATTATGGAACTTCAGCTTCAACACCGGCTAACTTGTTCTTGCAGTCTTCACAGATTTCAAGTGTACTCAAGGCCGTTATGTTCCAGTAGTAGTCTAAGTTAAGTTCTACTCCTCCCAACGGGTTACAAAGTTGGAACAAAAACCACTCGAAAGAGTGGTTTTTGTGTACATGAAAATGTGGTATTATTGAGAGATGAATAAGAATATATTTAATTGGACATCTTTCTCCATTGTTTTGGTGACGTCTATTTGCGTTTTGTTCTTATCGGGGCTTACCGCAAGAGCAGATATGACTTGTATAAATCTGTCACATGACATAGGTTCCGGATCTAGTGATGCTGGATCACAAGGTTTCGTGTCTGAACTTCAACATTACCTGAAGTCATCAGGATATTTCAAAACTGCTTCAACGGGATATTTCGGACCAGCGACAACTGCGGCGGTGAAGTTATTTCAGGGCAATAATAATATTCCCGCCTCAGGTTATGTTGGACCACTTACCCGAACGGCGATCAAACAGAAGACGTGTTCCATTGATGTCAGCAACTCTTCAACAGTAACCAACCCTGTAACACAAACACTAGCCGTAACTACAAGTCCTGTATTTACAACTGCTAACGGATCTATAATATCGCCATCTGTCGGACAGGTTCTTTCCGTGGGAAGTTCCACGGTTATCCGATGGAGCAAACCTATGTTGGGTACATACAATCTGAGTTTGGAGCAACCAGGAGGATCGGGAGCGGGCTTCATTGTACTGAACCAGTCTACTAGTATAGGCGATGATCAATATTTGTGGAAAGTCGGTAGGGTTTATCTATCTCAGCCCGATGCATATCAAAATGTCGTAGCGGGTACGTATCGCATAAGATTACAGAGCGCAGGCGGTAGTTCAGTTTCGAGCGACCAGATGAGTGGATGGTTTACGATCGTCGCTTCACAACTGGCTGCAACCTCGGTCATACCATCTTCAGCTTATGCGGATGATGCTACATCGATCGTGCTATTTGGTTCAGGATTTACTATGTCGTCATCCATATATTTTGATACAAATTATTCAAATCTTCGAGCAACGAAAAGATATGTGTCTCCAGACGGAACAGTTTTGGTGTTCACTATCCCGACTACTGTACCTGCAGGACAGCATACATTACTTATAGGAAATGACAACTACAATTCAACCACAGTCCCAGTTACCTTTATCGTGTCTGCTACTAATTAAATAAGTCAAGATTATGGCAACAAACAAATATATCTTTAGATATTTTACAAATATTACTCTTATGACAACTGTATTGATGATAATGCCGTTAACATCGTATAACCGAGTGTCGGCTTCGGTTACCCCGTCACTGACTCTAACTAGCACCGCTTCTTTGGTCAATCTACGCGTTATAGGTGCAGAGCATAATGCAATTGTGAAATTCAGTTATCCAAATTATTCCGCCAATAATACTACGGTAGATACTCACTATACCTCGATAGATATCGGTAGCACAGATTCTAACGGCGCATTTACCATTTCTGTTGCTCCAAATTCTTATGGATTGAGTGGCGGAATGTCTGTATACGTATCAGTAAACGGGACTGACTCTACGAAGGTAACTTGGCCGGCTACTTGGAGTATATCTGGTCAAAACGGATTATTAGCTCTATCTAAAAACAATGTTTCGTTGACAATAGGGCAGGGCGCAAATATTTTTGCAGATAATACAGTGAATACGTTGTTGGTACAAGGGAATTCTAATCCATCAGTAGTATCGGCTACTATTCAGGCAAATAACAATTCGATGCTGGTCACTGGTCTGAATGTCGGGTCGTCAGTCATTTCGGTCTGTGCTGGGACTGCCGGTTGTGGCACGGTTAATGTATCGGTTCGGGCACCAACCCAATCTATTACTTTCAGTCAAGTTGTTGCGTATGTCGTCGCCGGACAACCTGCACAGAATATTGGCATATATGGACCAGGTTTTTATGATAGTATAACGAACACAAATAAAGATGCAGTATCGGCAAGCGTTAGTGGTACGAGTCTAGTGTTAAAAGGTCTCATTGTGGGGCAGTCAACGGTATCAGTATGTGCCGCAGGGTATCTTTGTGGCTCTATAGTGGTTCATTCTCTAGCTCCTGGTAGTGCTATACCGACTCAGCCTACAGTTCTGGCTCCCGTGACTTCGGGGTTCAATCAGCCACCTCAACTTTCTTCGGTATCGATCTCCTCGAACAACGTTCTAGGCTTATTCTTTGGCGCCGGGAGCACCATTAGTATCAATTTTGGAACGAATGAAACTGTAACAAATGTGCAAGTCAGAATCGGTGGGGTTCAGACAGCAGTGAGTCAGGGAAGCGATGGACTGTATTATGCCTCTTATAGATCTACTGGCAAAGATATCCCACCTTTGCCATTGGTCATTTCTTTCACAAACGCTAGGGGTCTAGTAGGTCAAAGCTATCTATGGGTCGGAAATTCATCGAAAACTCCGTCTGGTGCAAGTTTAGCTCAAACGACTATTCAGCCAGCTTATGTCCAATCTGCGCCAGTCTCCGAGACGTTCACTCGTTATCTGTATTCCGGTATGACAGCATATGGTGTGTTAGACCCCGAGGTTAGGTTGCTCCAGGAACGTTTAAAGAGCGATGGCTTATTTACCGGTGTTATCACAGGATATTTTGGAACACAGACAAAGGCGGCAGTTCAGGCGTATCAAAAGAAATTCGGCTTAAGTGTGATTGGTGTAGTAGGTCCCGCAACACGAGAACAATTAAATAAAGGGAAGTAGAACATGTTACAGTGGGTTTAAATCCTGAACAGACATAATTATATGGATATCAAGCGAACCTCAAAATATGTGACGATGGCTGCCATATTTTTGGTACCCATCTTTCCAGTCGTGGTGATATCGTCAATGGTTGTCCCGTATGTGACGGGGCAGGCGTTTTACTTTAGGGTATTAGTCGAAATTGCAGTAGCTACTTGGGCAATCTTGGCTATACTAGACACGAGATATCGTCCGAGATTTACGCCACTTACTATCGTTGTAGCAGTATTTGTAGCTGTGTCTTTCATCTGTGATCTAGTCGGTATCGATCCTCTACAAAGTTTATGGTCGAATTTTGACCGAATGGACGGCTGGATAACGATCTCCCATCTTTTTGCATTTTATTTGGTGATCAAAAGTATGTTCGCTGTCGGCGATACAAAGAGACTGTGGCGCAGATGGGTCAACCTGTCTTTGGTGGTTGCACTTATCGTCGCTGTGTACGGATTGTTCCAGAGTTTTGGGTGGACGGCGATGCATTTCGATACCATTCGCATTGACTCATTCCTTGGTAATCCAACTTTCCTGGCAGCATATCTGTTATTCAATGTATTTTTCACTGTGTATCTGTTTATTGATACATTGGAGCAAGGTGATTGTTCGAAGGCGCTGCTCTCCACATACGTTGTTCTGGCATTGTTGTTCACCTACGACATCTTCGAGACGGGCACAAGGGGTACGTTTCTGGGACTGATTCTCGGGACCATGCTCGCACTTGCAGTTTACTCTGTTTTGGGGTCCAAGTCTAGAAAGAGATTGCGCATCATGTATGGTTGTGCCATAGCCCTCGTGATCATTATCGGTGTGTTTTTTTGGTTGAATCGTACGAGTTCAGCTGTTCAGGGTAACTCTACGCTGAAGAGATTTGCGTCTATATCTTGGACGGCAAGTGACCAATCCAGACAATATATTTGGCCGATAGGCATGAATGGAATCATGGAAAGGCCTATCTTGGGCTGGGGACAGGGAAATTTTATCTATTCCTTTCAGAAGAATTACAATCCGGCCATGTACAACGTTGAGCAGTGGGTTGATATGGCACATAATGTAGTGATCGATCAGCTTGTTGCTTTCGGCTTCGCCGGGTTTTTGGCATATCTAGCCATCTTCATTTCGCTTTTGATCACGATATGCAAGTCATCGATCGCTCATAGGACGAAATGCACTATGATAGGTTTGTTGTTGGGATATTTCGTCCACAACTTTTTTGTTTTTGATACATTGGCTAGCTACGTATTCTTCTTTACAGTACTTGCTCTGGTCGATTCCTTGCATGGTAGTCGAGATGGTTGCGCTGAAGTGAGGGAATCTCAGAAGGTATCTGTCTCTATAGATGCAACGAAATACGTCATCGCACCCGTTATAATCGTTACTGCAATATTTACGGTCTATTATCTGAATATAAGACCTTTGCTCTCCAATGTGTATCTTAGTAAGGCCAGCTACTCGTGTTCCAAGCCGGATAATAGTCTGGATCTATTCAAGATGGCCACATTTTTTGGTAACACCATGTCGAGCAAGTATATCCTCTATGAGATGATATCTTGCGCTGATAATGTCATGCAGAATCCTTCGGCCAGTGGCGCGGTCAAGCAATCTTTTATAGATCTGATTTTGCAACGGATAGTTGAACAGATAGCCGCTACTCCTAATGATGCTTACGTTTACTACGTAAGCGGTCCTTTCTTAAAACGGATAGGCAAGCTTCTTGAGGCAGAGACCTCGCTAACTAAAGGATTATCTTTGGCTCCAAATGAACAAATTATAGCTTTTGAACTGGCCTCAGTCTATATGTTTGAGAATAAGATGGATCAGGCTGTGGCAGTACTAAAACATGCCTACGAATTGGCTCCAGGATATGCCAAGGCGGCATCTGCGTATGCCGTGGCGCTCGTTATTGATGGTCGAGGCGATGAGGGTATGCGAGTTCTTGGGGCAGACACTGCTCTCGTCAGTGAAGCGAAAGGCTACGCATCGTCTGGTCGATTGGCGGAGGCGACTCAGGTATATCAGAGGCTTATAGCTCAAGCAGAAAGTATAAGTTCTCTGATCCAGAAGGCTCGAGCACAATATGCAGCCGGAAATGTTGATCAAGCGGTGGCGATTCTGCGCTCAATAGAGAGTTTCTATCCGCAGGCGAGGGACGAGATCGAAGCGGCAATAAAGGAAGTTCAACCATAGTGTTGTTGGTGTGATTTTTCCAAGTTGGAACTGTGCGGTTTTTAATGTAGTATGATTCCAACCGAGCGTAACATATATAAGTCATCCCATGCCCCCCACCCACGAAAACCACAGAGAACTAGTGATGCGTATAGCGAAGACGGACTTCAAGCTACGCTACCATGGCAGTGTTTTGGGCTATGTGTGGGTGATCTTGAAACCGCTCCTCATGTTCACGATATTGAACTTCGTCTTCTCATCGCTCTTCAATTTCAGGAATTCTGGGACGCCGCTCTATCCATTGGAACTCTTGACGGCCATACTTCTGTTCCAATTCTTTTCTGAAGCGACGATGACAGGACTCATGTCTCTGGTTAATAAATCGCAATTGGTCACGAAGATATATGTGCCGAGATGGACCATCGTGTTAGGCTCGACCATGAACGCTCTGTTCGTCTTTGGCATGAATCTGATCGTCCTGGCGCTTTTCTTCATTCTATATAACAAGATCCCTTCGATCGCAGGCATCGCCATGTTCATCGTGTACGCCATATTGCTGTATATCTTAGCCGTGGCTTTTTCATTCCTCACAGCACCATTCTATGTTCGTTTCCGTGACCTATCGATGGTCTGGGAGGTGGTCTTGTCCGTTCTCATGTATGCTTCACCTATCATATATCCACTCTCTATCATCCCCACAAAATACTGGCAGTTCATCTTGCTGAATCCATTGGCTTTCATCATCCATTATGCCAAGCAGGGGATCATCAATGGCAACTTCACCACTTTCTGGCATTTCATGGCCATGGTCGCAGGTATCGTGGTCGCAGGAATCATCGCTTTCTTCATATTCAGGAAATATGAGAAGACCGTGGCGGAGATGATATAAGGATTTAAAGTATAGTGTACTTTACTTTAAATCGGTTTTAAAGTATACTGCGTTATATGATAAGCCATATTTTCATATGATCAAAATCCCAGAAATATTGTATAAAAGAATCATAATCGATAAAATAGCGCCGTATTTGTTTACTGATGATATCATCGTACTTCATGGCGCGAGACAAGTCGGTAAGACTCATATTCTGTATTATTTAGCGAAAATCGTTCAAGAAAAAGGGGAATCAGCACACTTTATCGATCTCGAAGATAGTCGGCTTAAGGAAATTTTGGATGACGGTGTTGAGTCGTTCTTGTCATATCTAAAGGAGGAGGGATTAGCGATCTCACCAAAAAAACTGTTCGTATTCATAGATGAGATCCAATACCTTGAGAACCCTTCGTCATTTCTCAAGATCATTGCCGATCATCACAAAGAAATCAAACTGATCGTGTCCGGTTCGTCTAGTTTCAATATCAAAAGCAAATTCAAGGATTCTTTGGTTGGCAGAACTGTGAATTTCGATATATTTAATCTGTCGTTCGATGAGTTGTTATTGTTCAAAGATTTTTTTGTGGACTGGGGCGAAATACATACCTCAAAAAAGATATCGGAGCTCATTTCTCATTATGAAGAGTATGTCAGGTATGGCGGTTATCCGAAAATAGTATTAACCCCTGATACAGAGAAGAAAAGCGCTTATCTGAATCAGATCATCGATACATATATAAAGAAGGATATCAGGGATCTGGCGGAGATAAAAGAAATCGATAAGTTCAATCGATTGTTAGAAGTATTAGCGTCGCAGAGCGGGCAGCTTCTCAATGTGACAGAATTGGCGAACACGGTAAACTTATCAAAGATAACCGTGGAAAAATACCTTTTCCTTTTGGAGGAAACATACATCATCAAACTTGTTAGACCCTACAGCGAGAACAAGAGGAAGGAGCTCTTCAAGACACCCAAGATTTTTTTCTTTGATACAGGGCTTATGAGCATATTATGGTTAAAGGAATTTCCAAAAGAGACATTGGGAAACATTTTCGAGACAAGCATATTTTCGGAATTGATCAAAAAGCACGGAATTAGTAAAGTTTATTTCTGGAGAACAACCGATAAAAGAGAGATAGATTTCATCCTAAAGGAAAAGAATATCCCGTTGCCTATAGAAACGAAACTTAATTTTTCTAACGTAGATACCTCGGCTATGAAGTATTTTTCCAGGGAATATGCATCGGGTGATTACAAGACAGTGGCTCTATATGGAGAAAATAAAGACAGAACAATGACTGTATACCCGTGGGAGCTATAAGCTCCTTGTGGAACTTAGTTTAAACCTAATGTCCAGTTACAATTTGCATCAAAAAGCTCCAAAATAAGGTGAGTATACAAATTGCTCTTCAAAGAGCAATTTGTTACAATAGTCATAATATGCTTATATTCAAACGCCAAATTGAGGGATTGATCAACGAATCTTTGTTTAAAGGGAGGATGTTGGCCATTTTGGGCCCTCGGCAATCTGGAAAGACAACCCTCGTCAAGAAGATAGTCGGAGTGTTTGGGAAGGATGGGGCCTATTGTGATTGCCAGTTAGCGGATGTCAGGAAACATTTCGTGGTGGGGAAACCAGACGAATTACTGCCGCTTGTTGAGGGAAGAAAGATCGTCGTGTTCGACGAGGCACAAACTATCCAAGATATCGGAGCTATTCTTAAGGCATTTCATGATACATATCCTGGTGTTCAGATAGTGGCTACGGGGTCTTCGTCATTTGATCTATCAAACAAGATAAAGGAACCAATGACGGGGAGAGTCTTTGAGTTCACGTTACTACCGCTTTCGTTGGATGAAATAAAGGTGTCTAGAAGCGTGGATATGAAAGGACTTCACGAACTTATCCTATATGGCGCATATCCAGCTGTTGTCGCTGCATCCACTATTGAAGAAAAGAAGATCGTGCTAAAAAATATCGCCACACAGTATCTGTATAAGGACGTTTTCATATTCGAGGCGATACGAAACCCTCGTGCATTCGAGGATCTTCTCAAACTGCTTGCCTTGCAAGTCGGCCAGTTGGTGTCGCTCAACGAATTGGCGACACAATTAGGTGTGAGTAGATCTGTCGTACAGAGATATATACGATTGCTGGAGCAGTCATTCATCGTGAGGATAGTACGTTCGTTTTCCAATGATCCAAGAACAGAGCTGAAGAAAGCTTTTAAGATATTCTTTCTGGATGTCGGAGTCAGGAATGCATTGGTCGATATAGAGACTCCGCTAATTGACCGCAAAGATACTGGCTCCATATTTGAAAATTATTTCGTGAGTGAGAAGATAAAAGAGGGAACAAATCTGTCTATTTTTCCTCCGGAAATAATGTTTTGGAGGACTAGAAAAGGACATGAGATCGATGTGATCGAAAAAAAAGGTACCACTATCTCCGCCTATGAATGCAAATGGAGCGGCGGTAAGGATGTATCTTTTTCACAATTTGAAGAACTGTATCCGCATGCGAAAGCTAGCATCGTTACGCCGAAGGATCTATTATCAGTGTAAACCGGGGCAGGAAACAGACGGTGGCGGAAATGATATAGATGAAAGAATAATGAAAAATCTCAATTCACAGATCGTCATATATAGAGATTCGCAGGGTCACGTCAAGATAGATGTGCGGTTTGACGGTGATACTGTGTGGTTGACGTTGGATCTCCTGGCACAGTTATTTGGCAAGGCTAGGTCGACTATCAACGAACATATTTTGAATATATACAAAGAGGGTGAACTTGTGGAACGTGAGACTATGCAGAAAATCGGAAATTCCGATTTTCTGGAAAAACCTACACATTATTTCAATTTGGACCTCATTATTGCCGTCGGATATAGGGTAAAATCCTCACAAGGCACCGCTTTCCGTAAATGGGCCACGGAAAGATTATCGGAATATATAGTGAAAGGATTCATACTTGATGATGAACGTCTGAAGAATCCTGACTTACCGTTTGACTATTTCGAGGAATTGACTCGACGTATAGCTGATATCCGCACATCAGAGAAGCGATTCTATCGTAAGATCACTGATATATACGCGACCAGTGTCGATTATGACCCGACAAACGAAGAGAGCATTTCGTTCTTTAAAACAGTTCAGAACAAAGTGCATTTCGCGATCACTGGAAAAACAACAGCAGAGATAGTAGTTGGGAGGGTAGATAGCCGTAAGAAGTATCTGGGGCTCACCAATTTTAGAGGGGCGAAGCCGACGAAGGAGGAGGTTGTTATCGCAAAAAATTATCTAACTGAACAGGAGCTGTTGCAGTTAGATAATCTAGTTGAACAATATCTAGTGTTCGCCGATGGACAAGCCATGAAACGAATACCGATGACTATGAAGGACTGGGTAGAAAAGTTACATGGTTTTTTGACCATCAATGATAGGAATATCTTGAAAGATGCGGGTAAAATCTCCCATGAACTCATGAAGGAAATGGCGGAGAAGAAATTCGATGAGTACAAGCAGATCGAAGCGAAACAGGACGTTGATTTTGACGAAGCGGCGCAGAGAGCTATAGAAAGCGCAAAAGGGAGAAAGAAGATAAAGAAAACGAAGGCTAAATAAACCCATGACCAATAACGTACACAAATCCAAAGCGACTGCAACGGGGCACATCCCCGCCATTCCCGCCATCTCCGTCAGGAATGTCTCGAAGCAGTTCACCATACCGCATGAGCGGACCAATAGCCTGAAAGGAGCTTTCGTGAACCTCTTCAAGAAGAAGAGTTATGAAAAGTTTTTCGCCCTGAAAGACGTCTCTTTCGAAGTGAAGAAGGGAGAGTTCTTCGGCATCCTCGGTCGTAACGGCAGTGGCAAGTCTACGCTCCTAAAGATCCTGGCTGGCGTGTATACGGCGAATGGCGGTTCGGTCAATATACGCGGCCTGGTCTCGCCGTTCCTAGAGCTCGGCATCGGTTTCAATCCGGAGCTTTCTGGACGTGACAATATCTATCTGAACGCGACTGTTCTCGGTCTCACTGAAAAGCAGATAGATGAAAAGTTCGATTCCATCGTGGCTTTCTCCGAGCTGGAGCGCTTCATCGACCAGAAGATCAAGAACTATTCGAGTGGTATGCAGGTCAGGTTGGCCTTCTCCGTCGCTATTCATGCCAATAGGGAGATCCTTCTCATGGATGAGGTATTGGCGGTGGGGGATAGTAATTTCCAGTCCAAGTGCCTACGAGAGTTCGCACGGTACAAGGAGATGGGCAAGACGGTCATATTGGTGACGCATGACATCGCTACAGTGCAGAGATATTGTGACCGCGCGATGCTTTTGCGCGAAGGTGTGGTCGCTCTGGTCGGCACTGCCGAGGAGGTAGGGAATGAGTATGTCTATCAGAATATGAGCGATGAGGAGAGGAGGATTGAGAGGGAACAGAAAAGGGCGAGGATGAAGGCTGAAAAAGATTTGGCCTTGGCTCAAAAGGCGGCGGAAGCTCTGAAGGGAAAGACGCTTGAAGAAGAAAGACGTCGGCTAGAGAAAGAAAAAGACAAAATGGAAGAGGAACTCCGGAGACAGGTGGAAGAAAGGAGGAATAAGGTCGCTGAAGTGGTCAGGGTTGAATTTAGCGACAGGGATGGTAAAGTAAAGAATGTGTTCGAGACGGGGGAAATCTTGAATGTTAGAGTTGTGTGCGAATTTAGGAAAAGTCATAGAGATCCAATATTTGGTATTGTTATTCGGGATGAGACAAAAAGAGACGTCTTTGCTCTGAATACTATGCATCAAATGATTGACACAGGAGTGATAAAACAGGGGATAACAACAATAGTTTTTTCAATAAATAATTATTTTGCTACCGGGTCATACACAGTGTCGCCAGCTATTGCTAGAAAAGATCAAAGTAATATCGACTGGAAAGATAACATCAAATCTTTTCAAATAATTAATCGTAAATTTAAATCAAATGCGATTGCTGATTTTGAGACCAATATATCAATTTCATATCATGGAAAATAACTATCTGGAAAATTCATTACCTATGACTATTAAGGATTGGCTTTATTACCACCAGAATAGGCTTCATTTCCGGCAAAAATATCGAGGATTAGATATGATAAAAAATCCTTTTGATTTGATCATTTATGAAGAGCTTATCTGGCAAGTGAGGCCGACGGTGGTCATTGAAATCGGGAACGCATCCGGAGGATTTTCATTGTGGCTGTCTGATCGTATGAAGATGGTAGACACAAATGGTAGGGTTATTACTATCGACATTGATTCAAAAGGCGATACGAATCTATATAAGTATAAGTCAGACAAATTGATTTCAATCATCGGAGATTGCAATGACATCAAAACCATTGGTAAAGTAAGAGATAATATCGGGGGAAATGACAAAGTTTTAATAATCGAAGATAGTTCTCACACCGCAGAGAATACTCTCAGCGTGCTACAAAATTACAAGGACATTATTAGTGTCGGAAGCTATTTTATAATTGAAGATGGTATATGTGACATACTGGATTTAGGCGTCAGGCCGGGTCCAATGAGTGCCGTCCTAGAGTGGATTAAAAGCAACTCAAATTTTCAGATAGATAGAGAATGCGAGCGATATATCTTGACCTATAACCCAAATGGTTATTTGAAACGGATTAGATGAAAAATATATGAAATACACAGGAGAAAGAATGATACCAGAATTCAATAAAGGCCAGGAAATCTATTTGGAGCACATGACTAGATACATTTTTTCTTCTCAGTTTGTAAAAGATAAAGTTGTGTTGGATATCGCATGCGGTAGTGGATACGGGGCGGATCATTTATTGAAAGCTGGCGCGCAAAAGGTAGTCGGGGTTGATATCTCAGAGGAGACGATTGGTTATTGCAAGGAAAAATATGTTGGAGACAAAATAGAATTTTTCGTTGGTAGCGTGGAAAAGATTCCCCTAGAAGACAAGTCCGTTGATGTTATAGTCTCTTTTGAGACGATTGAGCATGTGAATGAAGTGGCACAAATTCAATTTTTGCGTGAAGTAAAAAGAGTTTTAAAATCGGATGGAATGTTTATCGTCTCTACCCCAAATTCATTGGTATTTCCTAAAGGAAGTCCTTTTCATCCGCGTGAACTAGACCCGAAAGAATTCGAAGATATTCTTTCGAAAAATTTTAAGCATGCGAATCTGTTTTATCAAGATGACATAGAGTGCAGTTATATATACTCGGACGCAGGTTTGAAGCAAGTGCGTAATACGGGAGGAGGGAAAGAAATAAATGAAAAGCTAGATAGTATATCATCAAATACTAGCAGGTATCTTATTGCTATTTGCGGAGACAATCCTTTGACAAATATCACTGAATATCTGGGACTTTCTAATATCAAACCATATGAACAGTTAATCTCGGAGATGAAGAAAAAAGATGACACTCTGCACCAAAAAGATCAGGAAATAGAATATGTAAAACAAATAATTTTACATAAAGATAATGAGCTGGAATCTCGTGATAAACAACTAATACAGAAAGATAATGAGCTGGAATATCGTGATAAACAACTAATACAGAAAGATAATGAGCTGAAATCAGTTGGCAATGAATTGGATTTAGTTAAATGTCAGCTTGGTTGGAACGCAAATGAATTGTCGGAAATACACAGATCAAAAGCATGGAGATTGATCTTGCTTGTTAGAAAGATTTTGGTAGCAGTTCTTCCCACGAGAAGTGTTCGTCGCAAGATTGCCGTTTCATTATTTAGGTATTGCAGGTCGATTTTTAGAGGGATTCTGAGACTAAAAAATCTGACAAATCGTTTCAGGAAGCTAGTTTCGAAAGTGTTACACGTCGTAAGGACCGAAGGTTTGAATGTTCTTGTGAAGAAGGGCTTAAGTTATTTATCCAAACGAAATTGCTATGCTACGAGATTAATTGATGTATCTGCAAATGTTGATAAAATCGCTAATTGCTTGTTCGCTCTACAGCAAAATGAGCTTTCTAGGGCTGAGATAGAGTCAAGGATACAGGGCTTTCCCAAGAAGCCGTTGATATCGATAATCATGCCTGTATATAATACTCCTTCAAAATGGCTTAGACTCGCATTGGATTCAATTAGAAATCAAATATATTCAAATTGGCATCTTTGCATCGTCGACGACTACTCGACGAAGAATGATGTTCGGGCTGTTCTAGATACATACGCCAGAATTGATCCTAGAATACAAGTTCATTATTCAGAACGTAACGGAGGTATATCTGCCGCATCTAATATCGCGATAGGAATGTCAAAAGGGGAATACGTAGCGTTATTTGATCACGATGATGAGCTGACTAAGGACGCGCTTTATTGGATGGTAAAAGAAATAAATGATCACCCTGGTACAGAATTTATATATTCAGATGAATGTAAGATCGATGATACCGGAAAACGAAAGCTTTTTGACTTCATATTTAAGCCAGATTGGTCTCCGGAAATGCTGATCAATTGTATGTATACTGGGCATCTCACTTTATACAAAAAGGATTTATTAAATGATCTTGGATGTTTTCGGTCTAAATACGACTTCTCACAGGATTATGACCTTGCTTTGCGTATGTCGGAAAAAGCTAAAGGTATCCGTCATGTTGAGAGGTTATTATATCTATGGCGTGCAATCGATGGTTCAGCTGCAAAAGGATCCAAGGATTTTGCTCGGGCTTCGAATATAGCCGCTCTCGCTAATGCCATGAAGAGGCGTGGAGTCAAGGCGACGATAAGTGGATATGTTTGCGCAAATAGAGCAATGGTCATGTTTGACCATAAGACTAGGGTTTCTATTGTCATACCGTCCGATTCGTATAAAAATCTGAAGAAGTCAATCGATTCTATTATGAGACGCACGAAATATCAAAATTATGAAATAGTTATAGTGTCTAATTCTAAAGTGATCAATGATTTGAAAGTGGCCTATGGAGATAAAAGTGGGAGATTGGTATATTCTGTGTATGACAAGAAATATAATTTTTCAGATAAATGTAATCAAGGAGCAAACACCGCTACGGGAATAGTGCTGGTATTTCTCAATGATGATGTATATCCGATCGAGAGCGACTGGTTAGAGAATCTAATTGAGTTTGTATTTCTTGATAGTAAAATAGGTGGGGTCTCCCCAAAACTGTTGAGCTTGAATGATACTATTCAATATGCCGGGATGACGGTTAATGCAAATCCTTTCGTTGGTACTTTTTTGAATGGAAAAAGCAAAGATGGTTATTTAGCTAATGTTGTTCGGAATACCTCAATATTAAGTGGAGCATGTCTGGCAATAAAAAAGGAAGTTTTTTTGAAGGTACATGGTTTTGATGCGGTAAATACCCCAGCGGGACATAGTGACATAGATTTTAGTTTCAAGCTGAGGGAGAATGGATACCGATGTGTCTATACGCCATATGCGACGCTTCATCATGTGGGGAACCACTCGTGGCATACGAAAAAAGATAAAGCAGACATTTTTGTTTTAAATAGATGGGGCAAATATATTTCTAATGACCCATATTATACCAAAAGCCTGCGTACTGTGTTGGAGGGATATTTTCCGGAGCAGTTTGCTATCTATTCTCGACAGTCAGAAGTCAGAAAATACTCGTTTGATGCTCTTATAGTAATACATGAGCTCTCATATACAGGTGCTCCTATCGTTGCATTAAATACTGTAAAAGCAATCATCAATGCCGGCGGATACCCAGTTGTTCTTTCGTACATTGACGGTCCTCTGAGAATCGAGCTGGAAAAATTAAATGTGTCAGTCGTGATAAGTGCTCTAGCAAGACATGATGAATTTGCGTTTAAACATTTTGCCAAGAATTTTGACGTCGTCATTGTGAATACTGTCGTAGCGTATCCAGCTGTTCATATGATACAAAATATCGTACCGACCATATGGTTTATCCACGAAGCACAAAGCGTCGAGTCGCATTTTATTCCATATTATGAAAACGCGAGACCATCACTATTGGATGTATTGAAGACTACTACTGCTACCATATATACTGCAAGTGAATATTCACGCGACTCTATGTTGAAATACTGTAAAACAGTAAACATATTGAATTTGGGTATTCCTGATCAATACAAAAGTACGAAAGTTAACATCGGAGGTAAAGTTCAATTTAGTATCGTTGGCACTGTTGAAGAGAGAAAAGCTCAGGATATCTTCATAAAGGCGGTATTGCAATTGCCTAAGAACTATAGAAATAGAGCCGTATTCAATATTATTGGAGATGATAAATCTCACAATATTTTCGCAGATAAATTGAAGATGCAGACAAACAATGTGCCAGAAATTATATGGCACGGATCAGTCATTGATCAAGAGAAGAAGCTCGATCTGTTTGTTAATACATCAGTATTTGTTATCGTATCTCGTGATGAGCCGACATCGATCATTGTCATTGAAGGGGCAATGCTCGGGAAGCCTTCTATCATCAGTAAGAATGTTGGCGCACGATATCTGATAGAAGAAGGAAAAACAGGTTTTATTGTTGAAACAAACGATGTTGATCAACTGAAGAACACGTTTATGGGCATTATCGATAATCCACAGGTACTAGTCTCTATGGGCGTCAAGGCAAGAAAAAAATATGTCGAGACATCCACTTTCGACATTTTTCAGGACAATTTGGTAAACGCGGTAAGATCAAAGCTTAAAAATATATCAGGTGAATAAAATCATAGAAATGCTTAGAAATCATATGGAGAGAATACTGGACAACATCAAGATTGTTAGGAGTTCGTTGGTAGTTATTTCAACATTGGTTCTGATGACAATTATTGGGGGATATTATTATGGTAACCACAATCTTGTCTTGCAAGTTTTGTACTCCATCATTTTCATGTTTGCATTTCTGATCCCAGGCTATTCGATACTCAATATAAAATATTTTGATAAGTTTAACACTCGAGAGAGGTTAGTTCTTGCTTTTGGTCTGAGTTTTCTAGTATACGCTATATTAATGCTTACATCAGGGTCTGTATTCTCTGGTGGAACTCTTCACCTTGTAAATCTAATAATGTTCGTAGCGATAAATATCGCAGGGCTTTTTGTTATATACAGAAAGGGTAATGTAAACGAAGGTGACAATGTGGAAAAGCGGGACATTTCATGGATACTTGTGGCATTTCTTTCATTTATCATCTTTTTTCAAATATATGTTGCTCTGCCGTTTGCGATGCCAGATAAACTACAAGATGGCCCGTATGTATTTAAGGAGAGGAATAATCTCCATATAAAAATACAGGCTATGACCGGCGATCTTCCGGCAGATAATTTTGTACCATATGTTTTCTCACAGTTCTTGTTGCAAGAGATTTCTTTTGAAAAAAATCGACCAATGCTTCCTGGTCAGGAGGTTTCTAACAGAACTGTCTTGATGGGGTTAAATGCAGCATATTTTCTTTCTGTGTTTAGAATGCCTCTAATGCCTGCTAGTGACAAGCTGGGTGTTTTTCGTTATGTTGGTTCAGATTGGCCAGATGTTGGAAAGCTAGGAGATGATAACACAGCCTTCTCGATATTTTTGACAATGGCGATGATCATGAATGCGGTATTCCTACTAGCTATTCTTTTGCTGATTGGGAGCTTGTTCGGTAGACGAAAAGGACTTGGTATAATGCTTATTTTGATGGTATTTCCTTATACTATAAACCAGGTTATATTTACCTGGCCTAAATGTCTGATGGCTTACTGTTTGATCGTGGCAGTACATTTAGTCATTAAAAGAAGTAATCCTTACTTGATAGGTTTATTCCTTGCTCTTGCTTATAACTCGCACCCTGCGGCGATGGTATACGTCGGGTTCATAATTTTGTATTGGTTAGCAAAAAACTTTTCGATTAGAAACAAACAAGATTATGTAAATTTTGCAAAAATAGTAGTAGTTTTGATTGCAGGTGTACTCCCGTGGATAATTTGGACAAAGGTCATTGTAAAAATACCGTCGGATCTGATTACTCAAAACCTGGTCGCAAATGATTACGGTTTATTATCTATGATAAAAGTTAGACTGGATAATCTATATTCACTATTTACACTGGCGAAATTCCAGGCAAATTCTCCTGCGAGGACGATGTTCCTGCAGATGACTTTTACATTTGCAGGCGCAATCGGAATATATTTTGTATTGGCTTATTATTGTGCTTTACGATATCTGAGACAATATTATAAAGAGATATTACTCCTATTTTTAGGACCTGTGGTTTTGTTGATAGTCCCTTGGGGTAGAATAACCGGAAGTTTTTCAGTTCTTTTCGCACAGCCGGCCATTCCTGTGTTTTTTGCCTTTGCCGTAGTACTTTTTCTGAAATATAGAAAAACGTCAATCATCCTGCTTGTTGTCCAGGCGTTAATTTCTCTGTATGCGTTATGGTTTGGTATGTACAATCTTTACGAACAAACAATATATTCTGATATGCCGACATTACTTTTCGTTTTGGCAATATTGATGCAAATCAGTTTTATATACTTTGGAATATTGAATTTGCTCCGTGACGTAGGTAAGGAGAGATGAAAAGATATTTTCTAGTTAGTCATCTACCATTTTTTGTTTCTAGATATAATTTGATATAAGTATCCCGAATATTTTTTAGAGCAATCTCTTCTTTTAACATTTCCGACAAGGTAACTTTTATCGATCGATAATCTAGCGGATCATTCAGTAGGTATTTTTCTAAGATAGATGACAATGACAGAATTTGTAGTTTAGGCAAAATATACAGAGGTTCATTCTCCGAAACAAGTCTCTTGTAAAGGAATATTTCATGATATCTGATCATTAACTCAGTTCGCATAGTATAGTATTGCTGTTTAGCCGACATCCACGAATCATAATGCTTTTTATTCATTTTTATCATATTCAGCCGTTCCTCGTAGTTCATCGGTTTTTTAGCGACAATTATATGACTTGCTGCTAAACTTCTTTTTTCATGTTCAGAAAAATCCTTTAGCAACGTATTCCCACTTGAAAGATCAGATCTCAATGATTTGAGAAAATCTGCTACAGTCATAGCTAGAAGTTGTTTTTTTATTAGGGAATTTGTGTTAGCTAAAAATCGCTCAATCATCATGAAAACGGTCATTAATGGTGTTCCAGAATCTGGAATCTCACTTTGTAATAAAATAAAATCGTCAACTAAATAGGTTTCATTTGCTTGAGGGGTCATCTCGAAGTAGTTGCTGGGGAAACCGTGATATGGTTGGAGATAGGAATTATCGATGTAGAAAATACCACCTGGTTTAAGAACTCGCTTAACTTCCTTTATCGCTGCTATGGGATCAAGCAGGTGCTCAAATACAGCACCAGATTCGACAAGATCGAAACTATTGTTCGCAAATGGCAATCTTTCTGCTTCTGCCACAATATCGACATTCTCACAAGGAAGTATGTCGACTGACAGAACTCTTTCATCAAGACATCTGACGTTGCCAGAGCCTAAATGTAGTATCCTGTTTGCGTTATTGTGTTGGCATCCAACTTTATACTCCAATACATTCTGTGATATTTTTTCAGGTTTTGGTCTAGTTATATTCATTTCCTGGACACGTGTTACAAGTATTGGAATATCATTGATTATTTGGTAAGTTTTTCCCGACAGAGATGTCAATGATCGGTCGTCAAGCGTAAGAGCTTCTTTTGTATCAGGTGTAACCAAAATATCCAAAAAACTTTCATATTTATTTTTTATTTTTTTGGGGAAGAAAGTCATTGAAGAATGAAAGGTAAGAAATTGATCTGAAGTTCTACAATAACTGATGTCGGGGATTATCAAATTTAAGACTTCAAACAATGATGACTGATTTTTTTAATCGTATCGATTGGACCATGTCGAAAAAGGGTGATCAATGTCATTTTCGGCAAATACAGTAACGATTTTCTAGTTTGCAATTTTGGTTCAGAATTAAAATTGCCAATTGATTTAGATATTTTTGAATTAACCGTGTCTGGAAAGACATATGATGGAAACTGCTTATGCATGATCTTCATTACCTTCTTTGCAGGAACCCAAGATTGGTTCGGTCGAGCGATTGCCAATAAGTGGATTCCTTCATGGTTGAACTTAATAATTTCTTGGATATCAAATCCACAATTTGTTAGAAGCTCAGCAAACTCCTGGTCAGTGTATTGTTTGCTATGCGGAAACGATTGCCTATACGATCCGTTTTCATAAAGTGGAATATTGAGATGATGCATGTATCTAGCAACTGGTCCTTCAGGGACAGCGGGATAATTATCATTATCAGGAGTGTTTATGACGAGATAACCATCTCTGGTCATAGCTTTTCTTATCATAAGTAAAACAGGAATTGGATTATAATTGAGATGTTCCAGTATTTCACTCATCAATACAAGGTCATACTTATTCGAAGGAATTGGCGGATAGCTTAAAGTTTCAAGGTTTGCAAAGATAAAATCAAGATTGTATTTTATTTTAATAGAATCAGGAATCTCGCCCACATATCTATCCAAGGAAGTCACCCTCATTCCATGTTTCGACATAAATATTGACATAACGCCGAACAAAGCTCCGATATCTAGAGCGTTACGAACATTATTACAGGATAAAATCTTTTGGGCAAGGATATAGTGCCAGCCTTTACTATATTCGAGATAAACATCCGGAGAAGCACCACTAAATCTTTTTGGATACTCATTCTTAACTTCACTGATTATAGACTCAAATTCATTAACTATATTCTGTGGGCAATTTTTAATAATATCAGTTTCGATTTTCATATATTCACAAGTTATGCAACGCATAATATTTGAGAATAATAGCATAAAAATATTACCATATCAACGTTATTTCATATATTAAATCTCTAGATATAAAACGCATTAGTATACCTTTATATGCCACAATATGTTACAAAAAAGCATGTTTGTTTAGAATAGTTTTTCTATTTATGCTATGATTATTACAAGTAAAAAAATTATTCAAATGACTTTCCGTGTTGATATTATTGTTCCAGTATTCAATGAGTCCGAAAACTTCAAGTCACTTTACAACAATTTGAAACAGTATGTAAAAAGCGATTGGCGATTGTTGGTAGTTTATGATTTTGACAAGGATACAACTGTTGCTCCCGCGATAGCGATTTCCATGACCGATCCACGAGTGGTGCTAGTAAAAAACGAGTCGCGAGGGGTATTGCAGGCATTGTCTACTGGATTTAGATGTGCTACGACAGAAGCAGTTCTTGAACTTATGGCAGATGACCCGGTCGAAATTGTCCAAAAAATCGATGAGATGGTTGATATATTTTACAAACAACACGCGACGGTTGTTGTGGCTTCGCGTTATATGAAAGGTGGCGGCCATAATGGCGGACCATATTTGAAGGGATTTTTGTCTCGTATGGCTGGGCTTTCTTTGTATTGGGTCGTTGGCCTACCAACACACGATGCCACATATAATACCCGACTATATAGAAAGTCTTTTTTGGATTCACTATCTTTCGAATCAAAAAAGGGATTTGAGATCGCACTAGAAATTACTTTGAAAGCATATTTCAATGGAGAAAAAATTGTTGAGGTGCCAGTGATTTGGACCGAGCGTGAAATAGGTACATCAAAATTTAAACTCCTTTCATGGCTACCTGGATATATACGTTGGTATTTCTATGCCATATATAATCATTTCAACCCTTTTTCTAGGAAAAAATCTCTGAAAGCTTGAATGACTTGCCGTTCTTGCGTATTTGAAAGCATGGGATGACAACCTACAAATATGCCATTGTCCCGAGCCCATCTCGATATAGGCAATTTTCCAACGGTTCTATGAGGCTCAATGCGAAATCCTGGCTGATCTGGTAAGCATCCTGCAAAAAATGGTCGAGTCTCAATATTCCTATCTTCTAGAAAACTAGTAATATCTCTACGGGAAAATGGTGAGTCTTTTCTAATTATGAACGGAAAACCATAAAAACTATGAACCGTATTTTTCTTAACGGATGGCAGTTCAAGATATTTGTGGAAAGTCTTTAGGGCGTCCATATATCTATTGACCCTCTCAAATCTCATGGCGTTCAGATCATCGAGCTTCTTTAGCTGTTCTATGCCTAGGCTCGCAGCTATGTCAGTCATTCGGACATTGTATCCGAGACGAATAAATATATAACGCGTATCGTATCTTCCGAGATATTTGTCCTCGTATGCTAGTCGTTTATTCGCGTTATTTTCCGCCGGCATACGACCAAACTCACGTAGCGAAATGAGAGCGTTGTAGTATTCTTCATTATTGGTAAAAACCATTCCCCCTTCACCGGTCGTAATATTGTGAGCGACGAAAAAGCTCCAAGTACCCATATCACCAAACGACGGAACTTTTCTGTTTCTGATCGATGCGCCATGAGCTTCGCAAGCATCCTCCAGGATCAGAAGTTTGTGTTTTTTGGCAATATTTTTTATGAGGTCCATGTCCGCTGGATTACCAAAGGTATGTACCGGCATGATGATCCTAGTATTCTTTGAAATGGCCTTTTCAATTTGAGTGGGGTCGATATTCCATGAGTTTTTGTCGATATCAACGTATACTGGCACTAGTCCAAGTTGGATAACCGGTGAGGCTACAGTTGCAAATGTTGTTGCGGGCATGATCACTTCAGAACCACGGGGGATCTTGTGAACAGCGATAAATGTTGCGAGGGCAATGAGGTTTGCGGATGATCCAGAATTGACTGCCACCGCATATTTTGTGCCGACATATTTTGCTGCTTGTTTCTCAAAGCTTTTGACCTTTGGTCCCATAGATATCCAGACATCAAGCAGTGAATCAATAGCTTGATTGAGCTCTTTCTCATCGTACGCTGGCGCACCAATGCTGATACGGGAAGGTGATACAACCCCTTTCTCTTTCATGTATCTTGTGACAAGCGAAAATATGTCATTTTTTGTCACCCCGGGTTTATTATTTTTCATGATGATCTATAAATGAGTTTACTGTTAATTTTAAGCCTTCTTCCAGTAGCACCTTCGGACTCCAACCAAGTACCCGTTTTGCCTTATTTGTATCAAGAGTAAATAAATTGACTTCAGCCCCCTTTGTTCTAGTCAGATTTTGATCGAACACAAGTTCTATTTTTTTATTCTGTCGTTTTTCGATCTGAACCTTTATAATATTTGCAATCTGACTCAGAGATGAAGGTGTTCCGCCTATGTTATAGCATGTATTCCAAGCTTGCGAATTGGCCTCTAGACCACTTATGAATGCTAGAGCGACGTCTGTAACATACACGAAATTTTTATAAACCGAAAGGTCTCCGACGCTTATCTTGTTATCTTTGATCATCTTGTTGATGATATTCGAAATAAACATCCTATCTGGCTGACCTGGACCATATATGCTGTCTATGCGATAAGCGATATATGGAATATTGTATAGGTGCTTGTAACTTTCCAGTATGACTTCACCTATCATCTTTGAAGCAGTGTATGGTTCTAATGGATATATCGAGGATGATTCTCTAGCGGTAGCAGCTGTATTTGCTCCATACATTCTGTCAGTTGAAGCAAAGAGAATAGGCGTCATTCGTCCTGATATCCGGATTGATTCTAGTATGTTAACTAGTAGGGTAGTGTTTTTTAAGATATTTTGGCTAGGGTATTGAAGTGATGTTTTTACGTCAGAGTCAGCTGCTAGATGAATACATGAACCGATATCAACAAACATCTTTTCGATCATGTTTTTTCCAAGCGGTAATGTGAGATCAACATCTTTACTTGAAAGACTTACCGCCTCATAGCCGCTAATATTCAGAAGATTGACTAGGTGTTTGCCGAGAAAACCACTTCCGCCCGTGACCAATATTTTTTTATGCTTCATAGTAATTTGTAATTAGAAATATACCATTTATATGTGCGTTTAAGGCCATCATCAAGGTCTATCTCTGGTTTCCAGCCAATGAGCTTCTCAATCTTCGAAATATCTGGCAATCGGCGTAGGACGCTCCCTTCTGGCGCCTGTTTGATAACGATTTTTTTGGGTTTCCATCCTGAAATAACAAACAACTTTTTTGCCAAGTTTTCCATAGATATTTCCTCTCTGGCACCTATGTGAACAGTCTCGATAGGGAGGTTGTTCGTCGTCTTTGATTTCATCAATTCTGCCATAGCTCTTACCGCATCGTCGATGTAACAAAATGAGCGAGTATTGTCTGCCCCTGAAATAATGAAAGGGTCCTCTCTCCTCTTGATGCGGAGAGAAAACTCAGGGATAACATGGTCTTTGCCCGCACGTGGTCCATAGAAGTTGTGTGGTCGGACTATGACTGCCTTAAATTTATATTGGGCTGCATAATTGATAACGAACAGCTCACCGATGAGTTTCGATGCGGCATATGTCCAACGCGGATTATAAGTGTCAGAAATGACCAAAGGAACATTTTCCGGGGTCGGGATCGGTAATTGATTGAACGCCTCGAGTGCACCCGCATACGCTTCATTTGATGACGTAAACAGAAATTTGCCTTTATTATTATTTTTTCGAAACCATTCAAGCATGAATTCCAAAGTCTGCATGTTGATGCGTAGGACTTCATGAGGAATTTCATAAAAGTTCTTGGTGCCGTTGATTGCCGCCAGATGATATACATGATTGTATCCTGATCCGAGTTTGGAATAACTGTCTTGATCAGTGAGGTCAAGCTCAATGAATGTCACCCTTGGATTAGTCCGAAGCGCATCGAGGGCCGCATCCCATTTCCCACGCGTAAAATTATCGATAAGGACAAGGTCAGCTTTGGTGTTTTTTAATAAATAGTTTGTAAGATGGTATCCAATAAATCCCGCTCCACCAGTTATGAGTGTCTTCATATGTTTTATCTATTTTTTTATTTGCAAAATCTTTGTATCCCATACATTCCATATATCAATAAACAATTTCTCGGGGTAGTTAGCAGGTTTAATCTTTAGATATTCTTTGTGCGGAGTTCCCAAGATAATGACATCTGATTTTGAAATGAGTTCGCCGATTGAAACAAATGACGGATCTTTGATATAGACATCATGACAAATAACTGTATTCACCTCGATCTCGGCGATTTTCCTTAATTTGTATGATAAAGAATCCCGCGAATCATCGCTTTCAGCTTTGAATGCCATACCAAGGATGCCGATAGTCATGAATTTAAAATCTCGGTCATTGTTTCCTCTTCGCAGGGAGTGTTTGATTTGTTGTATAATATAATTTGGTAAACCCTCATTGATGAGCATCGCAGAATGACCGAGAAAGAAATTGTTATTGTTAAATGCTGAAAGTTGCATCGTGTCCTTAAACAGACAAGGTCCAGCAGCAAAACCTGGTCGTGGCAAGTCTTTGTTACGGTCATAATCCTTGGTCATGGCGTTGTGAATCTGATGGTAGTTTAGTCCTTGTTCGCAAGCTATCATGTAGAATTGATTTGCCACGGCGAACTTGATATAACGCCATGTATTCGAAAAAAGTTTTGCTAACTCGGCCTCCATCGGATCTGAAACCGTCACAATTTTTTTTGTCAGTGCTTTGAATAAGTTTGAAGCAAGTCGTACCGCTTTTGTATCAAAACCAGCAATAATCTGTGGTAATTCCTTCAATTCGCGTAGGGCATAGCCTTGTACGATCCGCTCTGGACAAAAGACAACTCGAACTTTTTTCTTTTTATCGGCGAAAAACTTTTGAACATAATGACTGGTGCCTGGATAAACGGTACTACGGAGAATTAGAACCTGGCCATCCCTAAAATGATTGCTATGAAGTTTTAAGATCTTCATCAGTCCAGAAAAATCTGGGTTCAAATATTTGTCAATCGGCGTACCTATGACAATAATTAAATATTTACTCTGACTTATTACTGATTCGTCGGTGGTCATGAACAATGTGCCACTTTTGAGAGCTTTCTTTAATGCGCCATCCCCACCTTCTTCTCTAAAAGGAAATGTGCCTGATTGGATAGTATCAAGGGTTTTCTTGTTGATATCCAGAAGAACGGTTCGCTTGTTAGCGTTAGCAAACGCAACCCCAAGGGGCAATCCGACATGTCCTGCCCCCCCGATAACGCAAATGTCATATTTCATAAATCACAGTATAGAATAGAACCTATTCATTTGTAAACAGGTTGACTTATGGTGTAATACCAAAGCGAAAATGACACCCCCCATGTATTAACATACGATTAGGCATATTACTTAACATATATATGCCGTGGAAGATATTAAACTCACAGCCTCTGAACAAGAGCGGTACGACATCATTCGTGATTGTATTGACGGGGATATTACAAACAAGGAGGCTTCAGTTCGACTAGGGATCAAAGTCAGACAAATACAAAGACTCAAACGCTCAATTGAAGAGAATGGAGAGAAGGGAGCAGTTCATGGATCCAAAGGACAAACTCCTGGTAACCTGACATCAGATGTCGTAACTGAAAAGGTGGCGGATTTCTTCAAAGAAAAGAAGCACCACGATTTTGGTCCGACCTTTGCACAAGAGAAGCTGTCAGAAATCGGTGTCAACGTAAATCCTGAAACTCTTAGACTCCTCATGATCAGAGAGAGGATCTGGAAGCCGAGACCTCGGCGTGGTCCCCAGATCGTCCACGAGTGGCGAGAACGAAAAGAAAGCTTTGGAGAGCTCGTACAGTTCGATGGTTCGTATCACGATTGGTTTGAGAACGGTGGTGAAGAATGTCTCCTTGCAGCCATAGATGATGCAACAAGCAAAATTGTACAAGCTGTATTCGATGACAACGAAGGTGTGCATGCCGTCTTCCGCTTCTGGTCAGCATACCTAGAGGCCTACGGTCGTCCTAGAGCCATATATCTGGACAAATTCAGTACTTACAAGGTTAATCACAAGAATGCCGTAGATAATGCCGAATTCATCACTCAATTCCAAAGAGCGATGGATGAATTGGATGT
>JANXZK010000009.1 GCA_025355565.1 bacterium | reverse complement strand
TGAACGCGACCTCGAGATCGATTGCTACTTTGCCAGAGCGTACTGTTCCCAAGATCGTGGATCAAATGAAAATCTTAATGGTCTCATTAGAAGATTCTTTCCGAAGAAAACTGACTTCTCCAAGGTTACGGATGATGAGATTAGACGGGTTGAATACCTATTGAACTCCAGACCAAGGAAGAGACATGGTGGACTGACCCCGCTTGAAGTATTATTAGCACGTACTGGTGTTGCAATTACTTATTGAATTCAGCTTATGGAACAATTCGGTGGTGCGGGATGTGGTACGAAGTTGGAACCTTTATAGCGATAAATATGGCTAAGTGACCATTATCCTCACTTTTGCTTGACAGAATCGATCTAAAAAGCCTATAATATGAGCGTATCAATATGGAAAGGCACTTCTTAGGGTTCGTCCTTAAGCGGTGCTTTTCTTTTTGATGTATTTGATTTTCTCTTCCAAGTCATCTACATATTGGATCTTCTCAAGAGCGGAATGAGTAAGAAGGCTAGAGCAGAATTTCCGGTTGGTGCTCAAAACAATTTCTAGTTTTTCATTGGAATACAGATGTTCAACGAGTGAATAGAAGTCGCCGTCGTTTGAAATGATTAACGCCTTGTCATAGTCATCCCATTCGATCATTGTCCGCAATACTATGTCGGCATCGACATTCCCCTTGATCTTGCCGTCAACATCAGGGATAGTTGGTTTAAATCGGAGAATGAAACCAGATTCCTGGAGCTTGTCATAAAGACCCTGATTCAAAGCGACGAAGTCGAGGAACATATATGCTTTCTCGACATTGTATTTTTCGCGGAGATACACGCTGAATTTCTTGTAGTCGATTTTCCAGCCAAGTTCCTGCACACCCAGATTCAAATTCTGGCTGTCGATAAAAGCATAGTTTTTCCTCTTTGAATTCACCGAAACATCTTATCATGAAAAATCATTTGTGCGGGTAGCCCTCCTCTGCTCCTGACGGAGCTACGGAGGGGCAAAGCGAGAATCGCCCGCGCCTCTCGGCCGACCAGTCGACCTCGGGCTGGGCACCAGCTCGTCCCAATGATGCTCCACTCGAAGGCCGTTTAGGCCTTCTCGCGGATCATTGTGCGGGTAGCGAGAATCGAACTCGCGTCTCAACCTTGGGAAGGTCGCATTCTACCACTAAACCATACCCGCGATGTGTCCGCGTCTGCGAACATGAGAACAATACTACATTCAAAGCCCCATCTTCTGCAACAGCCCCCTGAACCAACCAACGCTCGCGGTCGAAGAAGATTGCGCGACCGAGGCTGTATCATCAGTACCGATGACGACAGCCAATGATTCCCCATCCCTCACACCCTTGTACTGTGTACGGATCAGAGACTCGATGCCTTGATCGGTCGAAAGACGCCCTATCCCCGATTGTAGGTCACTCTCGCGCGCTTTGAGTTTAACTAGCTCAGCCTCTGCTTGCTCGAGTTTGGTAGCACTCAAGACCACCTTCTCATGTATGCCCCAAGCCGCACGAGCGAGGACAATGAATACGATCAATATCACCACAAAGAAGATGGGTGAGGTGATGACCCTCCGCACCATCGGTCTCTTGTTGTTATATTTGCCGTAATTCATACTACACAGTATACTAGATTCATCATGTTATTTCATGAAAGAACAAAGAAAGCTTTTGGAGGGGCGCTGATCGTCGTCAGTATTCTGGTAATCATCAGTATGATCCTGTTATATTTCCCTATTTGGAATTACTAGATTCTTAAGGCTCCAAACACAAGGAGACAGCTTAGAGATGAGCCAATCGGATCGCGACATACAATACGGCCGCGCCTATTATCGTCATAGCCGTCGTCAAGAATTTCGGATGGGCATGATGGCTCTCTGGTATGAGATCACTGGCGCTCACATATATGAAGAACCCTGAAAAGACAGCGAGGATCATTGCTAACGAGCTTTCTCTCAGTGTGAAGAAAAATGTCAGACACACGCCAACAACTGGCGCCACCGCATCTATGAATAGCCAACGAAATGCTTTCTTCCTATCGCCACTATTTTTCAATATCACACTGACTGTATTTATTCCATCAGAAAAATCATGGACGAGGACAGCGATAGCAACTATCGCGCCGACTGCCGTCGAGATCTGGAATGAGAGACCGATCGCTATACCGTCCAAGAAGCTGTGTATGGAAAATGTGCTGGCACCCAGGATTCCTCTCCCATGTTCACTATCTTCGTGGGGATTCTCGTGTGTGTGCAAGAATATCAGCCGATCGAGTACGAGATACACAAGGAATCCCACTGCCGCGACACTAGTGATCGTAGAAATCTCAAAGTAATCCTTACCGAGATTTATCGCTTCCGGTAATAGATCGAATAGAGCGACAGCGATAACGGCACCAGCGCTAAAACCTAATATCAAATGGAGTTTATCTTTCATTTTGAGCGCAGCCAAACCGCCGATAAATGTGGCGATAAATGTGGCGATGGCGATAAGGATGATGGTTAGCATAGCATTATTTTACCTCACATGCCCTACATACGCCAAAAAAGTTAAGCGAATGGTTATCTATCTATGCAACCTATTCCAAACCATTCCAAAAACATAGCCGATCACATAACCGATGATAGCAGTGACGACGATGAGGCCGATAGCGAGGCCAAGACTAAATGAACCGACGACCATGATCGGATTGATCATGTGTAGATTGAAAATGAAATCCATGAGCCATTGTGCAACACCTATGGCGACCAATATCGCCCACACTAGATGGATACCACCCAAGACCGCACCGAACACTAGACCAGTTTTGTTTGCATTGATGTTATGCATGATAATAATATTTATTTATAATTACTCCTCATTATCAGATCCTCTTCCGGCACATCTTTTTCCAGATTCTCCACGATCTTTCCTGCCACGAAGCTCGGTTCCATATATTCGCCATAATTCTCCGGCCTTTTCTCATCATATAATTCCGTCTTTATGCCGCCAGGATAGACAGCGAGCACTCGGAGAGCCGTGCCTTCGACTTCTTTCCGGAGCGACAACGTGAACCCATTGGCGGCATACTTACTGGCGCAATACGCCGATGAAGTCGCTCTGCCTTCGAGGGCACTCACAGAGAGGATGTTGACTATCATTCCCATGCCCTGCTCCCTCATCCGCATCAAGGCTGATTTTGATCCATACACTGTCCCAAAGAGATTTACCTCCATGAGGTCATGTGCTCTCGCCCAATCGACTCCTTCTACAGGTTCGTGCGGCAACCAGATACCAGCATTATTGATCCAAATATCGATGCGGCCATATCTGTCGACAACCATATCAGCTAATCCTCGCAATTCGCCCTCCTTCGTCACATCCGCCTTGATCGCCATGATGCCCCGCTTCTCCAATTCCGCGAACCCTTCATTTTCGTCGTCTCGAGCGCAGACGATCACTCGAGCTCCGTGTTCTAAGCATAACTCTGCCAAAGTCTTACCCAAACCATGTGTACCTCCAGTTATGACCACCACTTTATCTGTCATTTTCATCGATATATCATAACATACAAAGATGGCAGAAAATCGCTAATATTGGTCCACAATATTGGTTCATCGCTTTGAAAAATGACTGACTTAATGTAAAATCACCTCATGTATAAAATCATCCTGATTCGCCACGGCGAAAGTGTTTGGAACAAGGAAAACAGGTTTGCTGGTTGGGTTGACGTGGATCTCACAGAAAAGGGTGTGGATGAGGCACATAGAGCCGGCAAGAAACTTAGAAATAGCGGATTTGAGTTCGATTTGGCATTCACTTCATTGCTTAAAAGAGCCAACAAAACGCTGGATATCATAATGGATGAAATGAACGAGAAGAATATTGAGATTAGGAAGAGCTGGAGATTGAACGAGAGGCATTACGGAGCTCTTCAGGGATTGAATAAGCTGGAAATGGCCAAGAAATACGGAGAGGAACAGGTATTCAAATGGCGACGAGGATATGACACGCCTATTCCGCCACTCACAAAAGATTCGCCGATGTATCCAGGGAAGGACCCGCTGTATGCTGATCTCAAAGAATCGGAGATACCTCTTTCGGAAAACCTCAAGATGGTCGTCGAGAGAGTCGTGCCGTATTGGGAATCAGACATCGTGCCAAATATCAAAAATGGCCGTAAGGTCATCATCGCCGCTTCCGGAAATAGCCTGCGAGCACTATTGAAGCATATCGACGATATGCCAGAAAAAGACATCGTTGAATTCAATTTTCCAACCGGAATACCTCTTATATGCGACCTGGATGATAAGTTTAGGCTCATCAAAAGATCTTTTCTGGCAGATCCTGAGGAATTGGCTACCGCCATCGCCGCTGTCGTCAATCAGGGGAAGATCGTGAAGTAGCTATAAGCAGTCAGTGTATGGATGGAGAACAGGAAATACTACGCGAAATCATCGAAAAGTCCTAGTGCTGGGTGTCCCCATGACGAAGACGAGAAGATGAAATCTGTTTTGGTAAGTAGTTTAGTCATAAGATAATTATTTACAATACTCCTTATACTCCGGATAATTCTCTATAACTAGTTTCTTCCATTCTGCCGTTTCATTATGACCACTCAAATCGGTCTTGCCATAAACAAGCAAGACTGACACGAATTGTTTTTCCTTATGCCACGCAACAATACACCTATTGCCTGACGCTTTGGCTGATTCGCCACTTTTCGCAACAGTAAATTTTGTCTTGATTATCTTGATACCGTCCCTGTCTGAAATAATTTCTGCTTTATCAGTCTGAAGCAACGAATCTATACGTTCGAGAAAAAACACAATCGCCTTGAGCGTAGGCTCCCAGTGACTTATATGTTTCTTTTCGAAACTCTTTATGAAATGTCTCTCGGCATATTTTTCAATCCTGACAGAATAATTGCCTTGCATGTCTTTAGTACACCTTGTCGGCGTCTTCTTGGGTTATAAGCTCGTAAGGAATCACCTCATTATCTCGACAAATAGTGTATGGTAACTGATTGTGTGTAAAATTGACTATTTCCTGTGTGTTCTTGTCTTTCCATTTCTCGGCGATTTTTTCCATCAACATTTTTTCATCAGCAGAAATAGTCGTGATCTTTTCATTCTTATTGCTCTCTGATTCACTAATAAGAAGAATGTTCTTTTCACCTTCTGTGACAGGTTGTATTTCGATTTTTCCATCACTTACCAATTCATCCAATACACGGAAAAAAGTATCTGGTACTGGGCCGTACTGAAACCTCTTGTATTGCATGCCACTCATGCTTTCCAGATGATCGTAAAACCAAGCAAAATCCGCCAAGTATAAAAGTTTTGCTAGTTTTGTCTTTGTCACCTTTCCACCTCTCGTGCTCGAAATATTCATGCGAAGATACGACAGTATCATCTGTTTATATTTTTCTATGTTTTCGATTGTTCCTGAAACGAGCTCACCGAGGCTAATGCCAAAAAAATTAGAGAGCTTAACCGCTTCACCAAGATCGAGTTCTTGTTTCTTCCCCGACTCGATAGCGGTATAGGTAGGACGAGATACGCCGATAGCTTGTGCCACCTGCTCCTGCGAGAGACCTCTTTTAATACGAAACTCTTTTATTTGTTCTATATACTTATTGGTCATATACCAATGAGTATATAGAAGCTATGTAAAGAAGTCAAGCAATAATTGTTAATAAATCGACATTGGTATTTTTGTATTTATTCAGATATTTCTTTAGGTCAAATTCCTTTATGATCATGTGATTGTGCGAAATGTCTCTCTGTCTAGTCTAGTCTTAACTCGCATACAAAGATTTTTGGACGAAGATACGCGTTCACCGATGTCATAAATTTTATCTCCAAAGTTTTCGTGATCATAAATTTTGATTCCTTTATAATTTTACCCAGCATTTCGTGTTCGCTTGTATAGACGACAAGTTTACCTCCGTTATTTAATGTTTTTTGTGAGTATTCGATAAAACACCGATACAGACTTTCCAAATCTTCATTTTTTGATATAGACATGCCAAAAGGCAGATCCGATGTAATCGCATCAAATTTTCCAGTGTCGGGTCTATCGAATATATCGATTTCCTTGAGTTGTATCTTTTTTATCAATCCAGCCTTCTTTATATTTTGGATGGCAAGAGAAATATGTTTTTTATTATTATCATAACCAACCAATGTTTCTAGCTTTGGATAACACTGAGCCGCTTCGATAAGCAAGGTTGCACTTCCAGAAAAAACATTCAGATAGGAGTTTGCATTATCCAATCTGCACAAAGAATTGACTGCGTATGCTATGGTCGGGTCCATGGCTCCGCTCATATTTTTAACCTTGTAATCCCTAACAGACAACGGCCTTGCGGTAATCTGAACGCCTACTTCCCAGATATCTTCCAATTTGACTATATGTATCTTGATATCAGCATCCTCCCTTTCAATCAAACCATATGTATCTTTTATATATCGATTAATCTCACACGCTTCCTTAGAATCAGAACCGGCACATGTTACTTTAAATGTCTCAAATGTGTCTTGGCCTTTATTATCGATTACTGTTTTAACAAGATCTCCTAAAATAGATTTATGGTTGAAAATATAAAGCGGATTATATTTAGGATCACGAACTATCAAGTATGCCCTAGCAACGCTTCTAAGACGCTTAATGATACCGAAAACCTCCAAATGGCTGAGGTATAAGGAGTCTCCCTCTTCATGAAGGAT
>JANXZK010000004.1 GCA_025355565.1 bacterium | reverse complement strand
TCGGCGGGTGGACGGCCTCGATAGGAGATGTAATGGATCATTTCAATATGCACGATTTTATGGCGCTCACTCCAGATGAGCAGGCACTTGTAGAAAAAGTAGCTAAGAAAACATTCCGTCCATGCTGTCGGAATAGTGCCTACTTCCCGGACTGCAATCATGGTATGGCCATGCTCGGATTACTCGAGATTTTGGCTCAAAAGGGAGCAAGTGAAGATAATCTTGTGGCAGCAGCGACAAAGGCGAATTCCATATGGTTTCCACAGCAACAGCAGACAAATTGTGGAATTCAGACGACAGGGCAGACCCAGACAGTCCCAAGCCAGCCGAGCTGTGGTCTGCAATCATAGATTGTGACAACTTTTTCAAAACTGTAGAGAATGCGATTGTTTTGTAGCAACCAGAAGACGCTCTATATAGACAAAGCCTCTACGACCGTACTCACGGAAGAGATGAGAACGGCGGAGCGGATGCCTCGCCTGCTGGCGAGGCCGCGGGCGAATCTCCTACCCTCAGATAAAAGTCTCTAGTATCGGCAGACCCGGGTGTCCTAATATTTAACTAAAACCAAAACATATTAAAAAAGTGATGGATAAGGGACTCAAACATTATATTGGATGTTTTGACTAATACCAGATATATGGAATCCAGTGATGAGCTTTACCATGCCGCGTTGGAGATCCGTCTTTTATATTCCATAGTCGAAGCACTGGTCGGATATTTTGCTATGCGTGACATAAATTGGGAAGGAGAAAAGAATGCTGTCCTGTATTTAAGAAAGAATGACCCGACATACCTGAAGGCCTTTGAATCCTCTTGTAGAGAAGCTTCACTCCCAAATAGGTTTGTGTATTATAGGCAATTGGCCGAAAGTTCATTTTTTGGTAAATATATGAAGTGGAATAGAGATGTGGCTGTTAGTGTGGACGGGGAATTTGGCGCTTTCTGGCAAGATATAATAGGCGGATAGGCATCCGCACTTATCAGGAATCAATTATTTTGATAGAGTCCAGCTATGAATATAAAACTCTTGATAACGTTTGTCATGTAAATATTATTGGTAGTGTGTACGTCTGAAAGCGAAACAGAGGCAAAGTATTGACACCATCCAAGGTCAAAAAAAGCGCACAATGTTCCGTGCGCTATATGACGTCGAGTTGACCTATGTTCAGTCCACCGCCATCGGAAATGAAGTCAACAGTATGTGGATGGTGCTGGATTTCGCGGTTTTTTGGCCCTTGTTCTCAAAAGCCCACCTGCGTACAGGTCCGTTTTGTCCCTGTTGGACGTAGATGTAAAATCGCAAACGTAGCTGTTTGGCCGATCTGGTGAGATGTGAAACGGTCGCATGAGTGCAACGCCAGAGATCTCGAGATACGCCATCGTCACATCCTTTATTGTGGCAGGCATTTTCTGCCGGAAGACTTTGAGCGATAACGCGATTTGTCGCAGCATCGAGAGGCTCGACATACCAAATATAGTTGTCAATCATAGGTATCCTTTCTATTGTGGGTTATCAAACTTCTCCCATTACATTATCACTATATATCGAGTATAACAATGATGATTTGTGATAATATATCATATATATGTCTGTAATCATCAAAATCCAAAGTGGCGATATTGAGCGGGCATACTTACAAGGAGAAGATGGTGCTTGTGGATTTGTAAAGACTTGGCCACCTCAATGTTGAGAATAGTTATGCACAGCTCGATCCGCAAGAGAGCGGGCATCTTTTCGTGGTACAATTACATGTGACACATATGGAGATACCCAAATCTTACAATGAAATTCGTCCATGGGGCGAGGAGTTGTGGTTGACGAAAACTCCACCTTCGATGGTCAAGATACTTACTGTAAAGCAGGGCGAATCCTGCAGTCTGCAACATCATCGTTTGCGAGAAGAATTCTGGCGCGTGATCTCAGGGAATGGCACGATCGAGATCGGCGACCAGACAGTGCAAACGAAAACTGGTGATGAGCATTTCGTGCCTCGAGAAGCCAAGCATCGATTCACCGGTGGCACAGAGCCGCTCGTATTACTCGAGTTGACTTATGGACAATTTGACGAAAAAGACATCGTTCGACTGGAGGACAAATATGGCCGCGTATAGGTACCTCGCAAACAGAATATTTAAATATGATCTCAAATATAATAATGAATCCGGACTTTCCCGTCATCTTCTCATTCGTCGCATTTGTCATAGTGCTCGGGATACTCATATATGTCTATCGGAAGGCGGCTAGCGGATCGAGGTCGCGTCAAGTAGGCCACAGGCTCTCCCGCTATCACAAGAATCCGATATTGTCTCCGCTACCATTCCGAGAGTGGGAAGTGAACGGTACATTCAATCCTGCCGCATTCAAAGATGACGAAGGTAAAGTCCATCTTTTGTATCGCGCGATCGGCGCGGACGGGCTATCTCGTGTCGGGCATTCATCGAGCGTAAATGGCTATGATTTTCAAGATCGTTCGACATATCCAGTTTTCGAACCAGTGATCGGCTTTGGTAAAGCAAAACCAGAGATAGCCGAAAGTGCAAAGATCTACAACCCTGGGATATATACATCTGGTGGCGGTTGGGGAGGTTCCGAAGATCCTCGTACGGTGATGATCGGTGACAAGGTTTACATGTCGTATGTTGCATTTCAGGGATGGAACTCTGTTCGCATCGCTCTCACTTCGATCAAGCTCGATGATCTGAAAAAAAAGCGATGGAATTGGAAGAGGCCGCAGATGATCTCCTCGCCAAACCAAGTGGCGAAGAATTGGGTCATCTTTCCCGAGAAGATCAATGGAAGATTTGCCATCATTCACAGCATCATTCCCACCATCAAAGTCGAATATATCGACGATCTGGATAATGTGAGTAGATTCATAGAGAGCCCTAGGCTCCATGGCCCTCAGCCGGGGCGCAAAGATTTCTGGGACAATAGCGTCCGTGGCGCAGGGCCACCGCCTATAAGGACTGATCGGGGCTGGTTGCTCTTGTATCATGCACAAGATGATCGTGAACCATCGAAGTACAAGCTCGGCGCGATGATCCTAGACATAAATGACCCGACGAAGATCTTGTACCGTTCGCCTCAGCCGATCCTTTCACCGGACGCGCATTATGAGAATGATGGAAAGCCTGGCGTCGTCTACGCATCAGGTGCGGTGACGATCGGTGGAAATCTGATGGTTTATTACGGTGGCGGAGACAAGCATGTATGTATCGCGGAAACGCCACTCGAGGCATTATTAGATTGGCTGGTCGAGTATGGAAAAGTATAACCATGTTTACATTAACTCGTTCCGAAAAAAATCCACTGCTCTCTCCAAATGATGAGCATCCATGGGAATCAACAGCCGTCTTTAACGCCAGTCCGGTCACTTGCGGCAGGAAGACTGTCCTCGTCTATAGAGCAATGTCTGGACCAGACTTATTGAAGGCTCCGCATATCCGGATGTCGGTTATCGGGAGAGCTGTCCCCACGAAAGGCGAGTACACAGATCGAAAAGTGCTGGTCAATGCGGACACTGATTTTGATCGTTACGGCTGTGAAGATCCTCGAGTGACCAAGATGGACGGGAAGTACTATATCTTCTATACAGCCCTCGGTGGGCATCCATTTTCGGCTGATAATATCCGTATCGCAGTCGCGATCTCCGATGATTTGGAAACAGTCACGGAAAAGCATCTGGTGACAACTTTCAATTCCAAGGGCATGGCCCTATTTCCAGAAAAGATAAATGGCAAGTATGCCGCGCTGGTCACCATCAATACTGATAAACCACCATCTGATATCTGTTACGTGGAATTCGAAAAGATGGAGGACATTTGGTCGGAAATATTCTGGAATGAATGGAAGAACAAAGTCGAAACGAATAAACTGGATATCCGTCGACGGCCAGAAGAGCATATCGAGCTGGGTGCGGCACCGATCATGACATCCAAAGGTTGGCTCATCGTCTATGCGCATATCCAGCGGTATGGGCATGGCGATCAGGCTTTTGGTATAGAAACGGTCTTGCTCGACAAAAAAGATCCGAGGAGAGTTATCGGGAGAACCAAAGGACCATTCATGGTGCCAGAGACATATTACGAACGTGTCGGTGATGTGGCCAATGTCATATTTCCATCAGGTGCGATGATCCGCAATGGCAGATTGGAGATATACTATGGTGCGGCGGATACACACTGCGCTATGGCGACATTACCCGTCGATCAACTATTGAATTATATGATTGATGGAGAAGGTGATATCGTGAAGCGCTATCCAGGCAATCCGATCATCGCGCCGAGGAATGGATATTTCTGGGAATCGAGTGGAACGTTGAATCCTGCCGCTATAGATATCGATGGGAAAATATATTTATTGTATAGAGCGGTCGCGGATAGGAATGTTTCAACGATCGGATGTGCTATTTCAGAAGACGGGTTATCTATCAAAGAACGTCTCGACAAACCGATATATTTTCCTCGTGACTCGATCGAGATCAATGGCTCAGGAGGCAATTTTGGCTGTGAAGATCCTCGTCTGATCCGCATAGGCGAAAAGATATACATGGTCTATACTGCCTATGATGGTTCGACTCCTAGGGTGGCCGCTTCCTCTATCAATGTCGCTGATTTTGTCGCTAGGCGTTTCGCCAATTGGTCGAAGCCCGTAGCCATCACTCCAGCTGGCGTCGCTGACAAAGACGCGGTCATATTGCCCGAGAAGATAGAGGGCAAATACATGATCATTCATCGAGTCAATGAAAGTATCTGCGCGGACTTCGTTTCTTCTCTCGATTTTGAAAAGGAAAAAGTGAATAGATGCATCGAGATCATGGGACCTAGGCACGGCATGTGGGATGGGTATAAGATCGGTATTTCCACACCAGCTATAAAGACGAAAGACGGCTGGTTACTCTTGTATCATGGCGTTTCTTGGAGTTCGATATATCGCGTCGGTGCTATCTTGCTCGACCTCGAAGATCCGACGATCGTCAAAGCTCGCACTGCCGCACCGTTACTCGAACCAGTTATGGAATATGAGAAGCGGGGAGTTGTTTCGAATGTCGTATTTCCATGTGGTACCGTTGTTCGTAATGGCATGGTGTATGTTTATTATGGTGGAGGTGATAAGGTGGTGGGAGTTGCTATGGTGAAGTTGGAGGACGTCATGAATATGTTGAGGGTTTAATGGATCGACTATGATATTTTGGTCGCAAAGAGTCCTCGGAGCTCAAAGAGGTGTGGTGAGTTACATTTAAATCCTAAACTTAATACTTAATATTCAAATACCATGAACAACAGTATCTCTAAATACGATCTCATCATATTTGATCTCGACGGCACTCTGGCGCCTAGCAAATCGCCGTTAGATCCCAGTATGGCTGAGGCCTTGGCGAAACTTCTTGAGAAGAAAAAGGTCGCGGTTATTTCTGGGTGCAATTTCGAGCAATTCAAAGATCAATTTCTGAAAACGTTACCGGCAAATCCTGAGGTATATAAAAATCTGATAATTTTACCGACATCTGGATCCAGCATGTACCTTTGGAGCGATGGGTGGAAACTCGAATATTCGGACAATCTTTCTCCAAATGAGAAAATGAAGATTAGGCAAGCACTCGACGAAGCCCTCAATGAATTGCCGTTCCTAAAATCAGAGACGACTTATGGTGACCAGATCGAAGATCGCGGTTCGCAGATCACATTCTCCGCTCTCGGTCAGCAGGCACCGCTCACGGAAAAGGCAGCCTGGGATCCAGATCGATCTAAGCGTGAGGCGCTCGCCAAGTCACTGCTAGCCAAATTGCCAGAATTCGATGTCACGATCGGTGGTATGACCTCTGATGATGTCACGCATCACGGCGTCAACAAAGCCTATGGTATCAGGAAGGTAGAGGGGTATTTAAAGCTAGGTCAGGACAAGATACTATTTGTCGGCGACGCTCTCATGCCTGGTGGTAATGATTTTCCAGCGCGGAGTACCGGTGTTGATTGCAAGCAAGTAAGTGGACCGGAGGAGACATTAAAACTCATCGATTCGTGGCTCACTGCTTAGCTCCATATCAGTCTTTCGTATCTTATTCGATGCAGGATGAATCCGATTATCCTTGTCATGGTAGCTGGTGGGGTAGTGCGCTACAGATTAGCAAGGTAACGATCCATCTTGTCAGTATTTACGAACAATGGAGATAGACTTTTTCCTTTTTCATAACCATAGTATATACAACGGTTATGTTATGTCAACAGATTTGCAACTAGCGCATATTTGTGTCGGAATTTGCTTTATTCCCATATCTATGCTATACTAGGAGACGTGTAAGTTTCTCGTCACTTATGCACGTTAGCAATTTAATGACTGAGAGTTCCGCTAGCGTGTCTTAAGTGATCCGTGTCGCGGGTATAAAAGAAAATGTCAAAGAGACTTTTCGTAGGCAGTCTTGCCTGGGGTACAACTGAGGCCACCCTGAAGAAGCACTTCGAACAGGCCGGCGCAGTTGAGTCAGCAGCAGTTATCATGGACAAGATGTCCGGTCGCTCAAAAGGCTTCGGCTTCGTTGAGATGACAAATGACGCTGATGCAGATGCAGCTGTTCAGAAGCTTAACGGCTCTGAACTAGATGGTCGCAAGATCGTCGTATCCGAAGCTCGTCCAAAGGCGTAAATCACGCCAGGGTTCGAGTTCCAAAAGAAAACACCTCGCAGTCCTCCGGGATCGCGGGGTGTTTTCTGTTTACCGTTTACTGTGACTAGTTCAGATTCCTCCACCAATCGCTGACAGGAGCATTCTTGATGATCGACACGACCTCATCAGGTGAATCAGTGATCGTGAATAGTTTCAAATCCTTCTCTCTGATCGTGCCAAATTTGTCTATCATGACTTCCTTGAAAAATGAGAGTACGCCGTTCCAGAAGCTGGAATCAAAGAGGACGACCGGCACTCGAGGGATCTTGTCTGTCTGAATCAAGGTGAGTACGCTAAATAGCTCATCGAACGTTCCGAAACCGCCAGGGAAGAAAATGAACGCTTCGGAGGTGAATGTCATCATCGCTTTTCTGGAAAAAAAGTAAGAGAACCTGATCTCGTCCGTTAGATATTCATTGGTTTTGTGATCGTGCGGAAGACTTTCGTTGAATCCGACTGATTGGCCATGCGCTTGGAATGCTCCTTTGTTGAATGCCTCCATGAGACCCGGACCGCCACCAGTCACGATTGTGTATGAGATTTCTTCGGAGATCTTTTTCGACAGTTCTGATGCCTTTGTGTACACGGGACTCTTCTCATCGATCATCGACGAACCGAACATCGTTACGGATTTTGGGTATTTCTTTAATATTTCGAACCCGTTGCGGAATTCATCTTGTATATGTTCTAGGTGCGCTTGTATGTCTCCCGCATGCACGTCTTTTTTTAATGGCATTCTTTCGGCGCTTGTTTGGATATTTTTCATAGCTAATAGTATAACGCCAAGTTAGGATTATTGAAAGGCTACTTTCAGGCTACTTTCAGTAATCTCTCCCACCTCTGTCCTCGAACGACCGAGCACTCTTTGCGAAGCGATATCTCGTGGCATTTTCCTTCATGATGAGTGAATCCTTGCCTGCTCCTCCGTAGCTTTTCTCAGTATTCCACAGTAATGATGAGTACAGTGGCGAAGGAGAGGAGCGAA